>OZ220693.1:3600000-3755442 GCA_965116415.1 Dehalococcoidia bacterium | reverse complement strand
ATAAACAAGAAGACGTAGGCCGGACCGCTCGCGCTGAGGGCGGTGGCCATGTCGATCATCTTCTCGTCGTCCGTGTATATCTCTTTTCCTAGCGTTTGCACTATGGCTCTTGTCGTGTCCACATTCTCAGGTGGCACGGCGTCAGAGGCCATCCACATCGTCATGCCAGCCCCGATCTGACCAGGCGTGTTTGGCATGACCCGGATGATTGGGGCATGATCGAGGCCTGACGTCAGTTTGCTTATCGTGGCGCCGGCCACAATTGACACAATCGTGTTGTCCTGCGCGAGATTGCCCTTTAATTCAGGATAGACATAAGGCAGGGTCTGGGGCTTCACGGCAAGCACCGTGAGCATTGCCTCTTCGATAGCCTCGAGATTGCCTGGCGTCGTTCGAACTGAGTATGCCTCCTCCAAATGGTTCCGACGCATTTCACTAGGCTCGCCGATGCAGATGTCGGAGGCTGGCGCTACTTCTGCGTTAACAATTCCACTTATGATCGCCTCGGCCATCACTCCACCGCCGACGAACGCAATTTTCATGTCAATGTCCTTGGGATTATTGTGTTAGGAAGGCTGTCAGGCAGAACGGTGTTTACGGAAGGATTGAGTCACTCGCTAGAGATACGGCAACTCGGATTGACTCCAGCATGCTCTTGGCATCGGCAATTCCCTTGCCAGCAATGTCGAATGCAGTGCCGTGGTCTACCGAGGTACGTACAAAGGGCAGGCCCAGATTGACGCTGACACTCCTCGCCCAGTCATGCACTTTGATTGGGATGTGACCCTGGTCGTGATACATGGCGATTACGGCATCGTACCTGCCGTCGATTGCCTGGTTGAAAACCGTATCGGCCGGCACGGGGCCAGTCGCATCTATCCCCTTCTCGCAGGCTTGAGCGACAGCAGGTTCAATCTGCTCGGCCTCTTCCGTACCGATGAGTCCGCCATCCGAGGCATGTGGGTTCAAGGCCGCGACTCCGATTCGAGGACTGTCGAATCCCCACTCTCTGAAGCACTCATCGGTAAGCTCGATCTTGCTCAAGACATTGCCTGTCGTAACGTAGTCACAGGCCACTCTCAGCGAACGGTGAGTCGTTAGGTGCACTACCCGGAGGGTTCCTGCCATCAGCATGGTGGCAACATTGGACGCCTGAGTCTGACTCTGGAAAATCTCCATGTGGCCAATGTCTTTGTGGCCTGCGAGATTGCAAGCCTCTTTGTTGATTGGCGCGGTCGTGATTGCTGCCACCTTGCCGGAAGCAGCGAGTTCACCAGCCTTCAGTATCCACTCGACTGAGGCCTTTCCCGCGACCGGGGAGACTACGCCGTACTCGATGTGATCAGAGTCCAGATTCTCCAGGTCCAGAACGTCCACTTCACCGTGTTGTCCGGTGACGTCAGCAATGTCATGCACAACACGGGCGCGTCCACCGCTCCCAATAAGGTCAAGGGCAGCATTCATTGAGCCTGCGTTTCCTACAACGAACGGCCGGCACTTCTCATAGACCCATGGATCCTGGAGAGCCTTGGCAGTGACTTCTGCCCCTATACCTGCCGGGTCGCCCATCGTGATAGCGACCAGAGGACGTTGACTCATGACCTTTTGCCTCCGCAGTTCAAACGGACTTCTCAAGCATTATACATTGCCTGCACGCCGGCGGAGGAACTTGGGCATGTAGAGGAGGACGCAGTCCCCTCCACATGCCGTGGAGGGGACGTCGAATTCAAGGAGCTACTCGCACTTGCTGTAGCCGCAGTCGAGACAGTTGAGGCACCCTTCCTGAGGGATCAGCCGGCCCGAGCACTTGGGGCAGCGCGCGCCGGACGGCGCCTGTGAATGTCCATTGCCGTTGGAGGGTGCATGTGACCGACGCGTAGATGGGAACAATCCTGGTTGAACGACAGTCGGCTGCTGTTCTTCAGACGGACCAGCCACGGCTCGGTGTGCCGCATGAATGTGATTGACCAGCGTGTGAGCCATGGCGTCCGGGGCCGAACGGATCAAGGTGCCGCCGTCCCAGGCAGGGCAGCAAGTAATGCCCTGCAGGTGCGCCACTATCTGGTCCGGATCGATCCCCGATCTCAGTGCAAGCGACACCAGCCGTGAGACCGCTTCGAGGTTGGCAGAGTCGCAGCCACCGGCCTTTCCAAGCGTAGTGAAGACCTCGAACGGCTTCCCGTCACTGTCGAATGTTATGGTCACGTACATGTTGCCGTGACCCGTGCGAACACGATCAGTGACACCAGCTACTGAAGTTGGCCTCTCCCTAGGGACCAGCATTCTAGGCTGGTCGACAACCGCTTCGTCAACATCTGAGGAGTCGGTCTTCGTCTCCAGCACCTGCATCGACTTCGATCCATCGCGGTAGACTGTGACTGCCTTGCATCCCGTCTCCCACGCGAGCTCGTAGGCCTCGCGGACATCTTCAACCGTCGCGCTATTAGGCAGGTTAATCGTCTTGGAAACGGAGTTCGTGACGTGCTCCTGCCACGCGGCCTGCATCCTGACATGGGCTTCGGGGCTGATTGCCATCGAAGTCCTGTAGATTGCCGGGTTTAGTCCGTGCTCCTTGAGGATGCTCTCAGCCCCCTCGGGGTTATCCGTGATCTCCTCCAGGACCTGTCTGACGCGGGCATCGCCACCCAGCTCCGCCCGAAGAGACTCTGTGATCGAGCTGGGAGCGTCGAGCAACCTCGAACTGCTGCCCTCGTGGTCCTTCCATAGAACATTCGACCACCAGGCCAGAGCGAAGTGTGGCTCTATGCCACTTGAACAGCCTGCAAGCCGGCTGATGGTTCCGGTCGGAGCAATTGTGATGATGCTGGAGTTACGCACCGGAGGCAGGCCCCGCTCCTTCAGCGCTGACCTCTCGTATTCTGGGAACGGGCCTCGTTCCCGCGCTAGGTTGGCCGACTCGTCCCAGGCTACTCTCTCGATGAAGCCACCCAACTCGTCGGCAAGGTCTAGCCCCTCCTGCGAGTCGTAGGGAACGTTCATCCTCACCAGTGCATCGGCCCAACCCATCACGCCAAGACCTATGCGACGGGTGGCCAGGTTGACCTCCCGCAACTTGGGAAGCGGGAACGTGTTCACATTTATGACGTCGTCAAGGAAGCGAACGGAGGTCCTTACAGTGTCCTCCAGCAGATTCCAGTCAAAGTCTCCATCGACTACATGCGCATCCAGGTTTATGGAGCCAAGGCAGCAGTTGCCGTAGTTCTCCAGGAACTCCTCACCGCATGGATTGGAGGTCTCGATTCGCCCCATCTGGGGATTCGGAGCAGTCTCCCAGACGCGGTCCATGAAAACCACGCCGGGGTCGCCGGTCTTCCATGCGGACTGTGCGATCTCATTCCAGAGGTCGCGGGCACGAATGGTCTGCACTACATCATCTGCAGGACCGCTGCCCTCATCCCTGGGGTTAATGAGGTCCCAGTCAGCGTCATCTCTAACTGCCTGCATGAAGGCGTCAGTTATCTGCACGGAGATGTTGAAGTTCTGGAGGGTATCGTCTCCGTCCTTGCAGGTAATGAACTCTCGAATGTCGGGATGAGAGTCGCGCAACTGTCCCATGTGCGCCCCTAGTCTGAACGCTCCCTGGGTCAAGGTGGCGCCAACAGACGAGTACAGCTTCATGACAGCGATCGGCCCACATGCATGGCCATGAGTCGTCTTAATCATGTCGTTGCGGGGTCGGAGTTTTGAGAAGCCAAAGCCGATTCCTCCTCCCCACTTCTCGATCATGGCAGCATCGTGAGCCACGTCCATGATCGACTCCATGTTGTCGTCAGGCGTGACCACAAAGCAGGCGGATAGGCAGCCGCGTCCCGTGCCTGCGTTGACGAGCGTAGGCGAGTTTGGAAGGAACTTCAGAGAGGTCAGCAGGTCGTAGAACCTGTTCTCCCAGATGGTCTGCACCGGCTCGTTTTCGCCCTGAGCGATAGCCCGAGCAACCCGGCGAAAGAGTTCGGAGGCGGTCTCAGTCGGGTTGCCATCCTCGTCTTTTCGCAAGTAGCGTTGTTCGAGGATGACGCGGGCGTTCTCCGAAAGTGCGAGCCCGTCTTCGGCCGTCACTGCCGCTGGCGCCTCGGAAATCGAGGGATCAATAAGAGAGTTGACTATCTGGTTTCGAAGCTCGCCTGAGACTCCTTCCAAAAGTCTCTCAACCTCGGTGACGAGATCCATTCGAGATTCCTTTTGATTCGGCCCGCTCTTCTCTTGGTCCACGTACATTGCCGTGTCTCCTGATAAGGGTTTCTAGGGTTGGGCTCTTTGGGGAAGTGGATTACCTTTGAACTTGAGTGAGGTTAGTAAGAACATAATAGAACGAACATTTATTCTGTGGCAAGCTGGAAAGAGTTCGCCTTTCGCCCTGTCTGTTCCCTACTGGGAACCGACTACTGGACGTTGTGCACGCCTCCGACGTCGCCCATTTCGCAGCGGCGGGATCGAATCGTCGTCGATCAGGCTGAACTGGTCTGGATTGTTACTTTGGTCAGGTGCTTCAGGTTCCAGGAGGGCATCGATCGCCACCTTGAAGGACTCTATGTCCCTGAAGTCCCTGTAAACACTGGCGAACCTGACCCAGGCAACACGGTCCAGGTCGGCAAGCCCGGCCATAACAGTCTCTCCGATGGCGCGAGACGAAAACTCAGCACGACCGGACTCTGTGAGTTGTCGTTCGATCTCGTCCACGAACTTGTCGATGCTGCCCACGGGCAGCGGTCGCTTGGCACAGGCTTTACTCAAACTGGAGAAGAGCTTTTCGCGCTGGAATTCCTCCCTGCGACCGTCTCTCTTCACGACCATGATTGATCGCATCTGTATGTACTCGTAAGTGGTGTAACGCCGTTCACACGCCACGCATTCACGTCGGCGGCGTATTCCATCGCCAGCGTCACGAGAGTCAATTACCCTGGAGTCTGAATGGCCGCAGTAAGGGCAGCTCATCGCCTTTTACTCTTTTTGATACTATTCTAGGAAAAGTACAGAAAACCACAACTTATTGGGTTGACCGTGTAAGTTTACACCATATATAGGGTTTGTCAACTCACTTTTCCCACACCTCGACAAAGAGTTTAAGACCACATGCCTGACGAACTGCGTGGTGCGAATAGCTCAATGCAGTACGGCCTCCAGAGGTAATTGGATAGCGACGGCATCAGCACTGATAGATGTTAGCTGCGCCCATCGCCTAGGGGTGAATCACGGTAGCGGCGTCTCTTAAGAACGCGGTCGGACGTGTGCCAGATTTAGTGTTTTGCGAGTCCAAAATAAATTGAGGCCGGGAGCGCTGCCCTGGTGCTCCCGGCCTCAGTTGTGGTTGGTGTAGCTTAGCTTACGTTCCGCTGTTGCGCGCTCGCGAGTACCTTCGAAGGAAGGGGGGGAGGTCGAGGTCCCGCTCGCCACCGCTCTCGAGGGCTTCCGACAGCATCCGATCTATCTGTGCCTCGCGTTCATCAATGGTGTTCTCCGTCGGGAACCCGGTGGCAATGATCGTGAGCTTGATCTCGTTCTCCATCTTGAGGTCAGTGACCATGCCGAAGATGATATTTGCGTCGGGGTCCACCACGCGCTTGATCACATCGGCCGCCTCATGCAACTCGTTCAGCTTGAGGTCGCTGCCACCAGTGATGTTGAAGAGGATGCCCCGCGCGCCCTCTATTGAGACGTCCAGCAGCGGGTTGGTAATCGCGTGTTGAGCGGCCTCGCGGGCGCGGTGCTCGCCCATGCCCCAGCCAATGGACATCCAGGCGGGTCCGGCGTCCCTCATGATGGCGTTCACGTCGGCAAAGTCCACGTTGATGTCGCCAGCAACAGTTACAAGCTCGGCGATCGACTGAACACCAATTCTTAGAACGTCGTCTGCCATCTTGAATGCGTTCTCAGCGGTAATCTCCTCCGCGGCGATCACGTGGAGGCGCTCGTTAGGGATCACCAGCAGTGTATCGACGTATTCTGCAAGTCTACCGATGCCTTCATCCGCCACCTTCATCCGGCGCAGGCCCTCGAACTCGAAGGGCTTGGTGACGACTGCGACTGTCAGCGCCCCCGTCTCCTTGGCGATCTGAGCCAGAGTAGGGGCGGCCCCGGTACCGGTGCCTCCACCCATTCCAGCAGCGATGAAGACCATGTCCGAGTCACGTATGACCTCGTAGAGGTCTTCCCGGCTCTCCTCTGCAGACTTGGCCCCAAGCTCGGGCATTCCTCCGACGCCCTTACCCTGGGTGAGCTGATCGCCGATTCTGATTTTCATCGGAACGTCACTGCGGACGAGCGCCTGGGAGTCGGTGTTGACCACCATGTAGTCAACGCCTGGGATTCGCTCCCTGAACATTCTCGAGACAGCGTTGGATCCGCCGCCACCTACGCCCACAACCTTGATGCGCGCAATATTCTCATGCTCGCCCCGAAAGGATGTCATACCGTTCCCCCCATTTCTGGTGTGCTAATGGTCATTATCTTGGTGAAAGCCACTTGCGTAGCCGTGAACTGAACGTCCGCTCTGGGACCTCATTCCTACGTTCGGTTGGTTCGTCTTCCACGCCCACTTTGCCACTTGGTTGCCTCAGCGCCCAACGTAACAAACCGACGCTTGTAGCGAACTCAGGAGCTCGCAACGCCTCAGGCACATCCAGGCTCGCATTGGCCCCACCGACACGCAGGTTCGGAGTGAGCTGGCGCATGAACAGGTCATCGATTCCAGGCAACTGGGAGCTGCCTCCGGTGAGTACGACATTAGCAGAGCGTGGATCCTGTATTCCAGCCTCTGACATCTTAAGCCGTATCATCCTGGCGAGTTCCGCAGCTCTTTCGCGCATCAGCTGGGCAAGCTCGCGAAGTGCGACTCTTCGCTGCCTGACGCGGCCTGGCACTGGCAGAATGATTTCATCCGCAGCACCGAAAATATTGGGGTCGGTGTGTCCGTGTTCCAGCTTGGCTGCCTCAGCCGCTGCGTAGTCTGTCCCGTAGGTGACGCAGATGTCGTTGGTGAACTGAAATCCTCCCACGGGGAGAATTGCAGTCAATTCAATGGCGCCTCTGTCGAACACAATCACGTCCGATGTCCCGCCACCAATGTCAATCAGTACCACACCCTGGTAGCGCTCCCGCTCTGTCAACACCGCCTCGGCACTCGCGACCGGTTCGAGGACTAGAGCCTCCACCTCCAATCCCGACCTCTCGACGGCCCCTGTCAGACTCTGTACCAAAGATACGTCCGCTGAAACAACGTGACTCTCAACCTCGAGTTTACGCGTGTGCATTCCGAGCGGGTCTTTGATCCCACTCTGGCCGTCCAATGTGTAGTTCCTCGGTAGAGCGTGAATTATCTGGCGGCCGGGCCTGGCTCCTGCTTTTGCAACGGCGAAGGGGACGCGGTCAAGATCGTCCCGTGTGATCACTCCTCTTGATGCGGCCCAGTCGATCAGGTCGGAACGGCTGTCGAACGAGACGTGAGAGCCGGTTACGCCAACGTATGCGGTCCTGACAGTCAACGCCGCTTGTCTTGCAGCGTCCTGGATGCACGTCCGAACCGCCTCCGCTGCGTCGGGCATGTCCGTGACTACACCTCGGGCAAGGCCGCGCGAAGGAACGACACTGAACGAGACCACACGGAAGTCTTCGTCGCCAACCCGGCGAGCGACGATGGTGCACACTTTCGTTGTGCCCACATCGACCGCCACCAAAACATTAGGGTCTTGCGTCATGCCGTGTTCTCCAGAAAGTTCCCCATCTGACGTTCATTACGTGCTCTACGCCAAGGAGGCGTTAGTCACACTCCCATGCCTTTAGATTTTCTGAGCGACGCGCATCCGGGCGCTTCGGACGCGAGGGTTGCTGCGAACCTCTGTAACACTCGGCTTTATCACCCTGGTGTTGATCGCCTTAAGTATCGGCGTGCTGTCGCACTGGCACTCCGGCAGAAGTGGAGGACACTTGCACGAAGAAGCCGCATCGCGAATGAAGTTCTTGACCAGGCGGTCCTCCACCGAGTGATAGCTGATTACAACGAGCCTGCCACCTCTGCTCAGCGCCTCGACGGCCCCCAGAAGGCCTCTTTCCAAGTTCTTCACTTCTGAGTTGACCGCCATTCGCAGAGCCTGAAAGGTGCGTGTGGCAGGGTGGTTTCGACTCTCAACCGGCCAGTGAAGCGATTTCGTAACGACTTCCGCCAGTTCTCGCGTGCTCTCAATCCGACGATTGGCTACAATGCCACGCGCTACTCTCCTGGCCCGTGGTTCTTCACCGAGAGAGCTGATGATGTCCTCCAACTGCGCCTGAGGCCACTTGTTAACTATGTCGTATGCAGTCAGTTCACTGTCAGGATCGAACCTCATATCGAGTTTAGCGTCAAACCTAAAGCTAAAGCCCCGTTCTCCTGTATCGAGCTGCGCAGACGATACGCCCAGATCGAACAGGATGCCGGAGCAGCCTCTGGGGAATTTCTTCTCTGCTACCTCTGCGACATCCGCGAAGTTCCCATGGACAATTGTGACTCGATCAGACCACCTCTTGAGCCGATCGCTGGCTCGCTTGAGCGCGTCGATGTCCAGATCGATGCCCAGGACCTGTGCCCCGGGGATGGATCGGAGAATCGCCTCCGCATGTCCGCCGTCACCAAGGTTACAGTCGATGAATGACCCTCCAGGTGTAGGAGGGAGAGCCATCAAGACCTCTGGCACCATAGCTGGCAAGTGGGTTGAAGGAGTTTCCGTTTCGGCTGCAAGACCGGCCATGTCACTTTGGTCCTGCGGATTGGAGTGTCCGCGAGTGTGCTAGTTCCCTTCCCGTTTTGCCGGCTTAAGAGTCGGCGCAATTACGCGGGACAGTCTAGACGCGCTGGAATGCCTCATCCTCTTCACGCTGCCCCGCCTAAAGAGAGCACGAAACCTGATCCTTCACCATGTTAACATAGCACCAGTTTCGTAACTCTCAGACTTGAAGCGGCGTACCCTTACATCGGTACACTTCAAGTGACACGATCAGTTTCCTACCGAATCCCTTGGGTGCGCAAGGCCAATTGGGGACTCTTCTAGAGTTCTTTGAAATGAGTACAGATTATGTCAGAGAATTCGTTCAAATACGCAGTGTTGACGATCAGTGACACCGGTTCGAAGGGTGAGCGTGTTGAGGACTCGAGCGGCGACGCAATCGTCGAGATGATGACGGACGCCGGATTCTCGAGGGTCCACAGGGCCATAGTCGCTGACGAGGTCGATCAGATCCGCGAACGCCTGCGCGAATGGTGCGACTCTGCTGTTGCCGATGTTGTTGTCACCACCGGAGGGACGGGGCTTGGTCCCAGGGACGTCACTCCTGAGGCGACGAGGGAAGTTATCGATATAGAGGCTCCGGGAATTGCTGAGGCAATGCGAATGGAGACGCTGAAGAACACGCCATTCGCGATGCTTAGTCGTGGGGTCGTGGGAGTGCGCAACGGTTGCCTTATCGTGAATCTGCCCGGCAGTCCTACAGGTGTGCGTGAAACCCTGGAAGTCGCCCTGACATCAATGCCTCACGCCCTGGAAATGATCCGGGGCTGGCGTACGCACGCTGATCCATAAAAGCCGCCAGATGCGCTTCCACGTTCTCACCCTTTTCCCAGAGATGTTCGAGGGAGTTCTGAGTTATGGCATACTGTCTCGCGCCCTGGACCGGGGACTCATCTCGGTGGGTCTGCACAACATCAGGGACTATGCTCACGACCGTCACTCCACTGTAGACGACTACCCGTACGGCGGAGGACCCGGGATGGTTATGAAGCCTGAGCCGCTGTTCGAGGCGGTAGAGGCGGCTGTTGAGTCCAACGGCATCAGTTGCGCGGCTCCGGTAATACTGCTCACTCCCCAAGGGCGAATCTTCAACCAGGAGATTGCCGAAGAGCTTGTCATACAGGACGACATCCTGCTTATCTGCGGGCGGTACGAGGGCTTCGACGAGCGCGTACGGAAGTATCTGGCAACCGATGAATTGAGCATTGGGGACTACGTTCTGGCTGGGGGCGAGGTTGCCGCCATGGTGGTGATCGAAGCTGTTTCACGCCTGGTGCCTGGAGTCGTAGGGTCACCGGCATCTCCAGCAAACGACTCGTTCACAACCGGGCTGCTGCAACACCCCCTGTACACAAGACCAGCGGGTTTCCGGGACATGGACGTCCCCGAAATTCTCCTCTCCGGCCATCACGCCGAAGTCGCCAGATGGCAACGCAGGGAAGCTCTTCGGCGTACTTACGAACGCAGACCTGACCTGTTGGAGAGGCTCGACTGTGACGATCTGTCAGAGGATGACAGACAATTTCTGGCGAGCCTGCGGCATGGCTAGAGTGGACTACTGGCGTCTTTCTGTAGGCGGCAGCAGACCCTTCGGTTAGTCTCCAATTCGTTGCCTGCGCTATAATCCCGCATCAACCTGAAAGGAATGCACATGAGAGGCAAGGACTTTCTCTGGCTGGCAGACCTGGAGTCCGAAGAGATCGGGCAGATGGTCCGCAAGGCTCGTGACATGAAAGAGGGCGAGACTCCCCGAGCAATGGACGGAAAAGTTGCCGTTCTTCTGTTCGAGAAGCCCTCGCTGAGAACTCGAGTCAGCTTCGAGGTCGGAGTCAAGCAGATGGGCGGCACCTGTATCTACCTGAGCGGTGGCGACGTCGGTCTGGGCACACGTGAGCCTGCTGAAGACATCGCTCGTGTTCTAGACAGACTCGTGGACGTGATCATAGCCAGGGTCTTCTCCCATCGACACCTTGAGGTTCTTGCCGAATACTCCTCAATCCCCGTTGTGAATGCACTGTCGGATCTAGCCCATCCGTGTCAGGCCGTTGGCGACCTGTTGAGCATGAACGAGCATAAGGGGGACCTTTCCGGGCTTAACGTTGCCTACGTAGGAGACGGGAACAACATCGCCTCCAGTCTTGCGATCGCGTGCGCGTCAGTCGGAGCCAACTTCACAATCGCGTCACCACCTGAGTACAAGGTCCCTGAGATCGCGTGGAGCGTCGCTGAAGCGCGTTCAGCAGAGGCTGAAACCGTTCTGCGTTGGACGGAGTCTCCGGAGGCTGCGGTGGAGGGAGCCGACGTTGTCTATACCGACGTATGGATCAGCATGGGCGACGAGGCTGAAGCCGACGAAAGAAGGGAAGTGTTCTCCACGTATCGTGTGACCGGAGACCTGATGGAACGAGCTGACAAATCGGCAGCCTTCATGCACGACATGCCAGCGCACAGGGGTGAGGAGATCGACGACCACATGCTGGACCATCCCCAGTCGATTGTCTTCCATCAGGCCGAAAACAGGCTTCACGCACAGAAGGCGATACTGGCAGAGTTACTTTCCAGGTGACGGCGCCCCTAATGCCGAAGTAGCGGAAACCAGCTACAGGTTGAGTACTCTCTTCGCGTTCTCGAGAAGGACCTTGGGACGTACTTCGTCACGAATGTCCAGCTGTTCGAAACCGGAAAGCCACCTGTCCGGTGGCAGGTAGGGGAAGTCCGAGCCGAACAGGACCTTGTCCTGCAGGCGAGTGTTGGTTTCATCGATCAGCGTCTGTGGGATATATCTCGGGGCCCAGCCGGAGAGATCGAGAAACACGTTTGGCTTGTGCAGCGCGACCGCGATCTGCTCCTCGACCCAGGGCCACGCCGGATGCGCCATGATGATCGTCATACCGGGGAAGTCTGCGGCGACGTCGTCAACGTGGGGGATCGGAGCGGCATACTTGAGCTTCATTCCGCCACCGCCGGGCATTCCTACACCTGCCGCGGCGAATCCAGAATGAAGCAACAGGGGAACTCCCAGTTCCTCGCACTTTTCGTATAGCGGGTAGAAGCGGGAATCGCCAGGGAAGAAAGCCTGGTGAATTGGATGGAGTTTGAGGCCCTTGAGGCCCAGTTCTGTCACAGCGCGTTCCAGTTCGTTGACTGCCCAGCGGTCCTTCCAGGGGTCCACTGTGGCGAAACCCACGAACTGCTCCGGATGTCCCTTCACCAGGTCTGCAACGTAGTCGTTTGTGTCAGGTTGATCACCCGTCGAAGTCTGTGCATCAACTGAGAACACAACTCCGAAAATGTCCCACTCTTTGTACCTTTCGGCTAATTCCTCGGCCTTCCGGGGCGGATCGGTAAGTCTGAAAAAGCTCCTTAGACTCTCTTCGATTACCATGTCAGGCAGACCCGGCTGCCTCGGTACATGGACGTGCATGTCTATAGCTCGCATCAGGGGAGTTCCTCCAGTCAAGTGTTATTCGTTAGACGAAGCCGTAAATTGACCTGGTTACTCACTCGCCTGAGAACTGGACCTCCTGCGCCTGCGAACCGGCGCTGGACCGTCGCCCTCCTCCCAAAAATAGACGATATTGTCCTGTCGGTTGAGTTCTAAACTCTTGCCGAGCAAGCCCGCGGCAGTTGCCAATCTTCGGCGGATTCCTGCAGTAGTTTCACCCTCGTTAGCTGTTACTTTGCCTGCTTGACCAGGCTCTAGCTTTCTTAGGATGTCGACATACTCGCGAAGAACGGCCCCGCGTTTGCCGGAAAGAGTTAACTCCAGTTGGGCTTCATTCAGAGGTACTATTTCAAAAGTGGGCACTTAACTGCTCCCGTATGAGTGGAATGGAAACCATAATAGGGCCGCAGAATTGTGAATGCAATTTGACAGGACTCCGGGTCAGCTAGCCAAAGCCTGATTCTGAATCGACCCCCAGTGTTACATGGATCACTCAGAATAGAAGGAAAGTCGAGTCAGAATTGCGACCTGATGTGCCTTCGTATCAGTCGCTGAACACGTGGCCGAGTCCCAAACTGTCGGCTAGGTCTAGCAGCGCAAGCATGTGACGAGTGCTGGGGTGTGTCTGAGTCTTCCTCCACCGCCTCATGGTCTGAGGATGAGTCCCGACCCGCCGGTTCAGTTCCGCCCACGACAGCCCGGAGTCCTCCTTGAAGCGCTCCAGGCGCTCCGGGAAATCCTCCGGGACGATGTAGATACCACTGCTGCTGAACGAACGATTATTCTGCAACTTGCAGCTTCCTCCGAAGGACAATCCAAGCCTCCAACCAGAGGGCCACAAGGTGAAGCCAGGTGCCCGGCGTAGGTGGCTTTGAATTCAGGTCTGTAGGTACGACCTATCGGTTCACAACGGAGAAGATGCTATCACCGATTTCGTATAAATATCGTTTAAGAAATGGGAGTTAATGTAACAAAATCTGTAAAATTTAGTGGCTTTTGTGGTATAGTTGGCCTGCGATACGCCGGAATCGCAATCGTACCAATCCTTGGGGGACTCTTGGGTCCATGTCCAATGAGGTGGGAAAATGTCGATTGCCGACGAACGCGATCTGGAGATAGAGGCTCTTCGAGAGCGCCTTTCGAGGCTAAGCGAGGCCAGCCTTCGAATTAACGAAAGCCTCGACCTCGACCGGGTACTCCAGGGTGTCTTAGACAGCGCCCGTGCCCTGACTGGAGCCCAGTACGGTGTGATTCTGCTCTTTGATGAGAATCAGGAGATCCAGGACTTTCTGACTTCAGGATTCACATCCGACCAGGCTGCGCAACTGTGGAAGACGCAAGATGGGAAGAGGATCTTCGAACGAATCGGTGGATTCTCGCAGACGGTCAGGGTTGAGGACTTCCTGAGCTACGTGCGGGAACTGGGTCTGCCCGAGTTCCAGGCTCCCATGCACCTCAGCACGCCCCTGCCCTTTCTGATCGCGCCGATCACGTATTTGGGAAGACTGACCGGCGTCATATACCTAGCAGGCAAGGAATTCGGTCAGGAGTTTACACCGGAAGACGAGGAGACCATCGTGATGTTTGCCTCCCAGTCGGCGCTTGTTATCGTCAACGCCCGGCTCTATCGGGACGAACAGCGGACCCGCAGCGATCTGGAAGCGTTGGTCGACACCGCCCCGGTGGGAGTGGTGGTATTTGACGCTCAGACCGGCGTCCCTGTCTACGTAAATCGCGAATCGAGGAGGATAGGCACCGAGATTACCTCGCCTGACGTAACCACAGAGGAGGTGCTTGCGGATCTGACAGTTCGGCGCGCTGGCAGCGAAGAGGTTTCACTAAGGGAGATGCCACTGACGGCAATGTTGAGAGACGCTGAGCCCGTACGAGCAGAGGAGATCGTTTTAAGCGTGCCAGGCGGAGGGAGCGTTACGGCTCTCATCAACGCTACACCTATATGGTCTCAGGAAGGCGATGTCGAGTCGTTTGTCGTAACCATCCAGGACATGAGCCCACTGGAGGAGATGGAGCGTCTCAGGGCCGAGTTCCTCGGTACGGTGAGTCATGAGTTGCGGGCTCCGCTCAGCTCCATCAAGGGTTCTGCGGCAACACTGTCCGAATCATGGGCCTCCCTTGACCCTGCCGAGCTAGACCAGTTCTTCCGAATCATAGAGCAGGAGGCTGATCGTATGAGCAGCCTGATTACGGACCTGCTCGATGTGGCTCGCATCGAGACAGGTAGCTTTTCGATCTCACCCGCACCCGTTGGAGTGGCAGTGCTGATCGACGAAGCCAGGAACACGTACCTGACGGCCGGTGGAAGCGATAATGTCCGTATTGAACTGCCACCGAATGTACCTCTGGTTATGGCCGACAGACGGCGGATAGTGCAGGTCATCCTCAATCTGCTGTCGAACGCGGCCCGCTACTCATCTGACTCACAGCTGATTCGGGTGACAGTTGAACGCAGTGGAATCTATGTAGCTATATCGGTTTCGGACCAAGGCAGAGGTATCCCCGCTGACCGCCTGCCACACCTCTTTCAGAAGTTCTCCAGTCCAAACGACCAGAGGAGCGACTACGGATTGGGCCTGGCGATCTGCAAAGGGATAGTGGACGCGCACGGGGGACGCATCTGGGGGGAGAGCAGGGGGCCTGGCCTCGGAGCTACATTCACCTTCACGCTGCCCATAGCAGAAGAATCTCATACGGAGTTTGAGGGGGTAGGTAGCCCGAGACGTGGCGTTCCGGCTAATAGAGAGCGTCAACGAATCCTCGTAGTGGACGATGACCCGCAGACGCTGCGGTATGTTCGAGGTGTTCTTTCGGAGTCAGGCTACGAGTTGAGTGTAGCCGCGGACCCGATTGACGTTCCCCGGCTGCTGAGTGAGAAACAGCCCCACCTCATCCTAATGGACCTGATGCTACCAGGGACCGACGGGATAGAACTCATGAAGAATGTCAGCGAACTGGCCAATGTGCCCGTCATCTTTCTGTCAGCTTACGGACAGGACGAGGTAATCGCCAGGGCATTCGAATCCGGCGCTGCCGATTATGTCGTCAAGCCATTCTCACCTACCGAGCTTGTAGCAAGGATCAATGCCGCACTGCGCAAACACAATACTTCCACTAGTGACGATGTGACTAGTAGCCCCTTCATTCTGCATGACCTCATCGTCGACTACGCCCAGCACCGTGTCACCGTGGCTGGAAATCCGGTGGAGTTGACTGACACCGAATATCGTGTGCTGGTCGAGCTCTCTACCAATGCGGGGCGCATTATGACACATGAACAATTGGTACGACGCGTATGGCGTCACAACCCGTCAGGTGGGTCGGCCCCCGTTCGAGTAATTGTGATGAGGTTACGCAGCAAACTAGGAGACGACGCGGTCAATCCTCGCTTCATATTCACCAGGAGGGGCGTGGGCTATTGGATGGCGAAAGCCGCGGAAGTGTCACAGATGCCAGGCTGATTGACACAGTAGCCAAAAAACAAAGGTGGGCGCTCCCGAAAACTCGGGAGCGCCCACTCCGGAGTCTGAACTTAATCTAACTGACCTTCCGTTGTTTACTCCGCTGCCAGTGGTGCTTGTCTATTCAGGTGGTCACGGCTCCCCTAGATGCTGAAGACACAAGCTTAGCGTACTTGCCCAAGACTCCGGTTGTGTGTCGCGGCGCGGGGGGCTGCCACTCTTGCCTGCGCTGCTCTATCTCTTCCTCGGACAGGTTGACGTTGAGGGTCCGACTGTCGACGTCCATTGTGATTGTGTCGCCGTCGCGTACCAGACCGATCGGTCCCCCTACGGCAGCTTCAGGAGCAACGTGTCCGATAATCGGCCCCCTGGAGGCGCCCGAGAACCTTCCGTCCGTCATCAGTAGTATGTCTTCACCGATGCCAGTGCCCATCATGGCCCCGGTTACCGATAGCATCTCCTGCATTCCGGGCCCGCCCTTCGGCCCCTCATAGCGAAGCACCAGTACGTCGCCGGCTTCAATCTGACCTGTGGTAACAGCCTCGAAAGCGGCGCGCTCTCCGTCATACACCTTCGCTGGACCCTCGTGGCGAAGGTTACTAGTGCTAGACACCTTCATCACGCATCCTTCGGGGGCGAGGTTGCCCTTGAGTATAACCAGTCCACCGGTGGGGCTCTTGGCGTTCGGAATCGAGTAGATAACCCTGTTGTCTGGTTCGATGTCGACCTCGGCGAGATTCTCTCCCACGGTCTTACCGGTGATCGTCATACAGTCTTCGTGAATGAGGCCCGCTCCGGCGAGCTCCTTCATTACCACTGGCACACCACCTACTTTGTCCATGTCGGACATGACGAAGCGCCCACCGGGCCGGAGATCTGTGATGTACGGTGTCGTACGACTCAAGGAGTCAAAGTCGTCCAGATCTAGCTCTACTTCGGCTTCGTGAGCTATGGCGAGCATGTGGAGCGCGGCGTTAGTGGACCCTCCCATTGCGAGCACCACACGGATGCCGTTTTCGAACGCCTCGCGCGTCATGATGTCACGAGGCTTGAGGTCCTTCTCTAGCAGGCTGTGGATCACAGCTCCCGTGTCGAAGGCGACCTGGTCGTTTCGAGGATCGATTGCTGGGATCGAGGCGGCCCCGGGTATCGACATGCCCATCGCCTCGATGGCTGACGACATCGTGTTGGCAGTGAACATGCCCGCGCACGCCCCTTCTCCGGGGCATGCGACTCGTTCCATTCCGATAAGCTCATCAAGGGTTATCTGCCCCTGAGAGTAGGCGCCGATGGCCTCGTACATGTCCTGAATGTTGATGTCATTGCCTCGCCAGTTGCCGGGCATGATCGCGCCGCCGTACACGAATACGGAGGGCACGTTGCAGCGGGCAATTGCCATCATTGCACCAGGCATGTTCTTGTCGCAGGCCGCTACGACGGCAAGCCCGTCCATACTCTCGCCGAAAGTAACGGTCTCAATAGAGTCTGCTATCACTTCCCTGCTGACCAGGGAAGCCTTCATGCCTTCGGTGCCCATCGAAATGCCGTCGCTGATCGTGATGGTCCCAAACATGAAGGGCACGCACTCAGCGGCCCAGAGTCCGTCCTTGACCTTCTGTGCCTGCCGGTTAAGGTGCACGTTACAGGGGGTCACGTCTGAAGCGAGGTTGCCCACAGCGACAAACGGCTTATCCATGTCCTCGTCGCCCAGGCCGGTGGCCCGCAGCATAGCGCGAGCGCCGGCACGGTCCGGGCCGTCGGTCACAACACGGCTTTTCTTCTTGAGGTCAACTCTAACTTCGGTGGTCATCGGGGTTCCTCCCGGTTAAGTAGCGCAGCGTGCTGAGAAAGTAGAAGCTATTGGGTTGAATGATTATATATCAGGCTTCGGCGCCAGGTAAAAGTCGGCACTGCTATAATGCCACCGGCCGGAAACTACCTGCGACATTCAAATTGCTCGAAACCGCCGGAAAGCTCAGTGTGCCGAGACGCTTCTTTGGACAGCTAATCTCAGTGGAGCGGGATCCTGAGACCCGGGAACCCACGGCGTTCTCCTTCAAGGAGGAGGCGCATGAAGTCGCGCGGATCATGACCTCGTGGCAGGACTACGGATTCCCAGGCGACGGACGTAGGCACAGGTGGTGGCAGCGGTATCATCGCAACTACTACAGGGTGGAAACGGCCGAAGGACGCAAGTTCGAAATCTATTACGATCGTGGCGTGTCGATGGACAGCCCCAAGTACATGCGCTGGTATGTGACGCAAGAGCTATAGCACATTGAGAATTCTAGTCACCAACGATGACGGTATAAATGCGGAAGGATTGTGGACGCTAGTTGAGGCCCTTGAACCAGTTGGGGAGGTCTCAGTCGTCGCCCCAGACCGCGACCAGAGCGGGATCGGTACCGCTCGTACCTTGCTTAACATCCTGAGAGTTACAGAGGTCGAAACACGCAGAGAGGGAGTTCCGGCATACACCGTGAGCGGCACCCCTTCCGACTGCGTGATTCTGGCTTCTGAGTCGATCTTCAGTGAGCCCTTCGACCTGGTTGTGTCTGGGATCAATGAGGGTGCGAATCTCGGACTTGACGCCTTCGACTCCGGCACAGTCGGAGGAGCCATGCGGGGGTACTTCAGGAGCATCCCTTCGATCGCAGTGTCAGTTACTGCGGTTACCGGTGTCCTGTACGAACCGGCTGCGCAGGTAGCTATGCGGCTTGCACAGGAGGTGGGTATGAATGGAGGCAGACCCTTCCTTTACAACGTCAATGTCCCAAATGTTGAGCGGGAACGTCTCAAGGGCATTCGCACGACTTTCCTGGGCCCGAAAGCCTATCTCGAAAACGTGATACGAGGCAACGACGGCCGTCGCACACACTTCTGGATTCTGCACAACAAGCCAATTGGGAATGAGGTTCCCGAGGGTTGTGACGTCTGGGCAACACGTAAAGGCTGGGTGTCCATTACACCAATGGATCCTGCCAATCTGTCGAGTTCAGACCTGGCAGCCTTCGACGGCTTGGCAAGTTCTGTTGCCGACAGGATGGACCTACCCTCGGCCTAGATTGTGGCGCAGCCAATTGACTTGAACCGTATTCAAGGGAATCTATACAATTGTTCGACGTACCATTGAGTACCTACTGACACTAAGAGCCCCTTCAGGACACAAAGCCATGGAAGCTCATCAGCTGGTCAAGCTCCAGAAGAACGAGAACATCGACGACTTCACGCCAGGTGATACCGTGCAGGTAGGCGTTCGCGTGACGGAAGCCAACCGCACGAGGACCCAGGTGTTCGAGGGCGTGGTCATTAGGTCACGCGGGAGCGGACCCGGAGCTTCCTTCACAGTCCGGCGTGTCAGCTACGAGATAGGCGTCGAGCGAACTTTCATGTTGCATTCGCCAAACGTAGAATACGTCAAGCTCGTCCGCCGAGGCCGAGTGCGAAGGGCGAGGCTATACTACCTTCGTGGCAGATCTGGTCGCGCGGCCCGCATTCCCGAGGACCGCAGGGAGCGCGCAAGGCGCTAGAGGGCAAAACCCTCCTCGAATCGATTTTGTCCCTGGAAGTCTCCCACATTCGACCCTAAGTCGAAGGCAGCGCCCGAAAAGAGGGATGCCGTGAGATTTGCCGAAGTCGCCGTCGACGCCCCAACTGGACCTTCGAGGACTTTCAGCTACTCCATCCCCGAAGGATGGCATCTGGCTCCCGGCCAGCTTGTGCGCGTACCATTCGGCCCCAGGACGATTCAGGGCGTTGTCTTCGAGCTCGCGGACGCCCCAAGAGTCGAAGAGACGCGTGAAATCGCGGAGAGCCTCTTTGACGACGCTGTGGTCAGCGAGACACATTTGGCTCTCGCGAACTGGATCAGCGATTACTACCGTTGCTCCCTCTTCGAGGCGGTAGCGCCAATGCTCCCGCCAGGAAGCCGCGTACAGACGCGGGCAGTTGTATCTATTGCTGAAGACGTTACCGACATAGAGTCGGTCTCCAACACCGACAGGCAGCTACGTGTGCTGGAGGCCGTCCGTAGAGATGTTCAGACTGACGTCGATTCCCTTGCTGCCAGCATGGGCGATTGGGTCCGAGCTACAGTAGGGCCCCTTGTATCGCGCGGTGTGCTCGAACGCAGCTATCGGTCAAGTCGCCGGATGATCGGGCCTAGGTACGTCGAGTATCTGCGGGTCAGGACAAGTGCTCTGAGCGAGATCAAGAGGTGGCTGTCTGAACAGGGGAACCGAGCGCCAAGACAGGCGGAACTCATACTCAACCTCGTCGAGGCCAACTCTCTAACTCCCGCTGCTCAGGCGAGAAGAGAGTTTGGCCCGTCCGCCGTTTCCGGGTTGAGAGACAAGGGTTTCATTCAAGTCGAGAGGACCCAGGTATTCCGGGACCCGCTGGCCGACAGGGAATACGATCCCGTGCCAAGTGTCGAACTCTCTAGACATCAGAAGAGTGCCGTTGACTCAGTCTTCAGTGCACTGTATGAAACTGACCAAGAGCCAAGGGTGACTCTCGTTCAGGGAGTCACCGGCAGCGGCAAGACTGAGGTGTACCTGTCTGCTGTGGAGCAGTGTCTGGCGCTTGGACGTCAGGCGATGGTGCTGGTCCCTGAAATCGCACTGACCGGCCAGACCATCGAGAGGATTGCAGGACGCTTCCCAGGACGTGTAGCTGTACAGCACAGTGGACTGAGTCCGGGACAGCGCCATGATCAGTGGTGGGCGATACACAGTGGTTCGCGGGACGTGGTGATAGGCTCGCGGGGCGCCGTGTTCTCCCCGCTGTCCAATCCTGGTCTGATCGTTCTCGACGAGGAGCACGAGTGGACCTACAAGCAGCACGACGTGGCGCCCCGATACCACGCGAGATCTGTAGCGGAACATCTGGGGAGGCTGTCTGGTGCGGTAACCGTGCTGGGAAGCGCGTCGCCCGACGTGAGCTCTTACTACCTGGGGCGGCGGCGCGAGTATGGACTGCACATCCTGAAGGACAGACTGGTTAGAGAAACAGACGGGAGTACTTCAGTCCTGCCTTTGCCTGAAGTGGAAGTAGTAGACATGAGACGGGAGCTGCGCGAGGGAAACAGGGGAATGTTCTCTCGGAGGCTGCACTCAGAACTGGAACATTGCCTCCAGGCAGGACAGCAGGCGATTCTGTTCCTAAATCGAAGGGGTACGGCCTCCCATATGCAGTGCCGCCACTGTGGGGAAACCCTCTCCTGTGGGGGCTGTAATGTAGCGCTGACATACCATCGGCCCATCCAGCGCCTGATCTGCCACTACTGCGGACGGAGACGAAGGATGCCGGACAACTGCCCGGAGTGCCTGAGCTTCAGACTCAGCCTGTACGGCATCGGTACTCAGTCGGTCGCTTCCGAGGTCGAGCGTGAGTTCCCTCAGGCACGCGTTCTCAGGTGGGACCGTGATGCCACACGGAACGCGCGGGAGTACGAGGAGTTGCTCTCTAAGTTCAGGAGTGGTGAAGCAGACGTCATAGTTGGAACCCAGATGATCGCCAAGGGCCTGCACTTGCCAGGCGTGACTCTCGTCGGAGTGGTGCTAGCAGACGTCGGTCTGGGCATTCCCGACTACAGGTCAGGAGAGCGTACCTTCCAGTTGTTGTGCCAGGTAGCGGGCAGGTCGGGACGGGTGCACGATGCTGGGAGAGTCGTGTTCCAGACATACCAGCCGGAAAACTACGCCATCAGGGCGGCCGCTGCCCAGGACTACGAGCTGTTCTACATCGCCGAGATGCGTTACAGACGGGAGCAGCGCAATCCCCCTTACTCGCGCCTGATCAGACTAGTGTACGGACATACGAATGCTGCGACAGCCGAGTCGAGAGCCCACGAGTTGGCGAATGCGATAAGGCAGGCACAGTCTGAGGCAGACCTAGCTGACGTTGAGATACTCGGTCCCACTCCCCCCTACCCGTCCAGACTCAGAGGAAGATACCGCTGGCACATAGTCCTGAGGGGCCAAAACCCGAGAGGGCTTCTGGACCTGGTCGAAATTCCCCGCGAGTGGAGCGTCGACGTGGACCCTGTAGCTCTCACTTAGAGATTCGTGAATAAAGAAAGGCGCCCCCAAAAGAGGGGACGCCTACTTGACCTCTCAGTTTTCACACTGGACTACAGGTTGAACTGCGGGTCCATGTAGTCCTTTTCCTTCGCGTACACCTGGAGCCGACCCCGTGTCGAATCCGTGACGATGATTCGATCCTCAGAGTCCACTGTCAGGCCAACCGGCCGCTCAAACAGGCCAAGTGGTGTGCGGTCCTTTACCCGGCGATAGGCCTTTTGCGCATCAGGGTTGGAGTTGATGACCTCCGCTGCCCAATTGCTGAACTCCACGGCATCGCCATAAAGCGCCGTGATTACCGCACCGTCCGGTTCGTAAATCTGGATGCGCTTGTTGCCCCAGTCCGACACGTAAACATCGCCCTCACTGTCAACGGCGATACTCGCGGGATGATCTACATCCGCGCCCGCGTCCGCATCATCGCCTCCGTAGGTGACCAGCAGATCACCATCAGGTGAAAGCTTCACGCCACGGTTGTTGCCCCAGTCAGCGACGTAGATGTTGTCGTCACCGTCCACGAACATGCCCCACGGCTGATTGAGATGTCCCTCACCAATGACCGCCAGGAACTGGCCGTCCTTGGTGAACTTCTGTATACGATTGTTCTTGGCTTCGGCCACCAGGATGTTGTCGTTGCTGTCGAAAGCCAGACCCGATGGGCCGTTCACCTGGCCTTCTGCAGACCCGGCCTCTCCCCACTGGTTTATGAGCTCGCCGTCTTCATTGAAGACGTTGATGCGATTTTCGTGTTCATCTGAGCAGTAGAGGTTTCCTTCGGCGTCCAGCGCGATGCAGGTAGGCCACATCATCTGCCTGCGCCCGAAGTCTCCAATGAACTGCTGGTCAATAGTCAATTTGCCGATGCGCTTGTTTTCCGCAACGACTCCGCCGGCGCCGTCGTTACCGCGGCTGATGACGTAGAGCACGCCATCCGGTCCGGCGGCAACGTCTACGGGCTGAGTAAATCCGTTACCCGCCGCGGCGTTTCTTCCTATGGCATGGCTGAAATTCCAAGTCCGTCCAGCCACGGTTGTGGTCAACATGGTGTACTACTCCCAACAAATGAATTGGTCGAGTCAGTTGATTTCAGGCCCTAAACCCAATGCCCGCAGGGCCGGGGACATGGACCTAAGAGAAGAACGCCCACCTCAACCTCCATCTGTACGGTCGAAGGTGTGGGGCGAGCGTTCAATGCCAGTTTCTAGTGGCCGTTGGTCTGCAGGAAGCCTGGGGCGTCGAACTGACCGTTGACGATTGGCGAGGCCTCCAGGTGGAGATGGTCCTCAAGAATCGTCGTGTAGAAGCCGCGGAAGTCCTGGTTGGGGACCAGGTCTCCCTGCTCTAGGGCTTCTGGCCTGGTCTCCGGATACTCGGAGTACATTCCGCCCTTGACACTTGGGCCAATTGCGAATCCCACACCGGCTGCGCCGTGGTCGGTACCCGATCCGTTGTCCCTGACCCTACGACCGAACTCGCTGAACATGATCATGACGACGTTGTCGTCTGCGTTATGCTCGCGAAGATCGTCCCAGAAGTCCTGCACAGCTTCAGAAACATCCTGCCACAGCTTCGCGTGCGTCGTCGCCTGCGCGGCATGGGTGTCGAAGGAACCGTAGTCGCAGTAGAAGACCCTGGTGCCAACGTCTGCAGTGTGGATCTGGGCAATGTCTCGGAGCTTCGAGGCGATCGGGCTTGCGCCGTACTCGACAGAGGACTCGTACTTATCAGGGGCAACCTTGAGGATGTCGGCGCCCTTGAGTGCGTCGAGGCCGGTCTGGCCGAGATACTCCATCACTTGGCCCGTGCCGACGGCGGGACCATACATGTTGGCGAAGCGGCTGAGCATCTGCTCGCGCTGCTCCTGCTGCTCGATGCTGGTCAGCAATCCGTAAGTTGAAAGGTCGGCGACGGAAGCAACCGACACACCAGGCGCAACCAGTGCACGAGGAAGTGCCTGACCGATGTTGACGCCGGTAACTGGGTTAGCACCATCAGGGTCGATCTCTCGCAGGGAGCGGCCCAGCCAGCCTTCGGTCCCAACCTTGTCCGGCTCACATGTGTGCCATATGTCCATCGAGCGGAAGTGAGACCTTGGCGAGTTCGCATAGCCGACGCCGTGTATGATCGCCATGTCGCCGCTATCGTAGATGTCCTTCATCGGGCCCATTGCCGGATGGAAGCCGAGATCGTCGTCAAGCTTCAGCACCCTTTCCTGCGGAATCTGCAGCGACGGGCGGCTGTCGAAGTAGTGCTCGTCGTTATATGGGATGACCGTGTTGAAGTAGTCGTTCCCGCCGGTCAGCTGGAGCACAACCAGGACCGGGGGCTTCCCATTTCCATTGCCATTGGCAGCCATTGCATCATCTCCTCTGGCTCACTGGCCTGCTTGGGAGAGGCGATCCATGACTACTGGACCGCCCGTTCCCGGTTCTGACCCCGTATCGCAGTACGGGGAATGCTTAGTTTATCCGAACTGATATTCCCTGGTCGCAGCGATCAGGGCGAATGTCTGAGTTGCCTTTTCCGCGAAGTCGTCCGAAGTCACGTCGATGTCGCCACCAGCCGAGACGTGGGAGACCAGCTCATCGTGCGTTCTCTGATCGACTTGCATCGGACCCATGATGTCCAGGCAGCGGTCCACGAGCTCGTCCGCGGACATGGTGGCTCCGTTGTCCCCGACGTAGTCGATCATGGACCGAACGCCCTCGAGGTCAGAATTGCTCACGCGGTCAGCAACGAAGTTGACGCGCTTGACGAGTGATCCGCTGTTGATCCACTCGCGGCCAGTGTGCCAGCCCTCAACGCTCGGTGGATCCAGAATGTCCTGGCCCATGTAGCCCGGCTCCTTGCCCAGCGCCTCGAGGCGCGGGTCAGGCCCAGTCATATCCTTGGTCATGCGGAGTGTACCAACGACTACCTCTGTCGGGCTCTTAACCTTCTGGTATTGGGCTTCCTTGAAGTAGTCAGAGTTGAACAGCTCTCTGAGCACCGGCTTGATCTCGTAGTTGTTGTCCACGAAGGTCTTGGACAGCGCTTCGATTGCCTCCGGGTTGCGAGGGGCCTCTATGTTCCACGCGGGAACCTGGGGCTCGTCAGCCACGAAGAAGTTGTAGAGGTGCCGCGTGATGAACCTGGGGCACGCTTCCTGCTGGAGGATGATGTCGATAATATCCTCGCCGTTGAAGTTGCCCGTGTGACCGAGGAATGTCTTCTCGGTCTGGTCGTGGTCCTCGGGCCTGAAGCTGAACTTCCAAGGATGCCGCCCGTATGGGTAGCGAGGCATCTTGGCGTCTATCGTCCAGCCAGTGAATGCACGGGAGCACTCGAAGACGTCGGTCTCAGTGTAGTGCCCGACTCCAAGGCTGAACAGTTCCAGGAGCTCACGTCCCCAGTTCTCGTTAGGGGCATGCTTGTGGTTCTCGTTGTTGTCCAGCCAGTAGATCATGGCCGGGTTCTGGGCAAGTGAGACGAGCAGGTCACGGTAGTTCGCCATTCCCAGGTCACGGAACATGTCGATCTGTTCGAGCAGATGGTTACAGTTGTCGACCTTGGCGTTGCCGGTAGCAAAGACATGGTGCCAGAACAGCGCCATCTTCTCTTCCAAGGGCCGCTCGGTAGTTACCATCCAGTACAGCCAATTGGCCTGCCCGGGCGCTGCTGCCCCTCCGGGCACCTCCGTAATGGGATGATACCTATAGAGAGTGTACTCATCGACGGGTGGCTGGCTATCCGGGTCAAGCAGGATTTCGACGGTCTGCTCATACCCAATCTCGCAGTAGCGCTCAATCTCGTCACGGGTCGCGCCGAAACCGGCTCGACGCAGCAGGTGCGACATCAAGGCAATGTCTTCTCTCGTTGCCATCCGGGTCCTCCTTTCATCTCGTTGCAGGAGGCTCTTTCCTCCCCTGCACTTTCGATTCCGTTGTCAGTCCGATGCTGCCGCTGTCTGCACCTGGCAGTCTGGGCAGATACCGTAGTATTCAGTGCGCTGTCGCACGAGGCGATAGCCTGTGTCTTCAGAAAGTCTGTCAAGGTGGTCCGCCTTTGGCGCTTCACCATCCATATCCTCTATGGACTCGCAGGAGAGGCAGATCAGATGGGGGTGGGACTGAGGCCGCCTCCCATCGTAGCGGTTGGCAGACCCGCTGAATTCTAGCTCCAGAATTTGCCCCGCATCCTTCAACAGTTCTATGGTGTTATAGATGGTGGCGAGGCTGGTAGACGGGTACCAGCGTCTGACTTCTGCATGGAGTTCGTTGACGCTGGGATGGCCGTCGTTGGAGGCAAGCGCCTGCAACATCTTGTCCCGGCGCCTGGTGATGGAAATGCCTTGATTCAGAAGAGCGTTGCGCATCTCATCGATTCGTGTCCGAACCAGTGAATCCAAGTGGCGTCTCCTTGTGTGTATCGCCCTAATTGAGGAAGTTTGTAAACTTCCTGAGCATCTGGAATGATTCCAGATTTGCCTTGGCGGGAACGATACTCAAGTGGACGATGAATGTCAAGCATCGCCAATCTTTGCACGTCCTCTCGTATCGACCCTTGCGCAGTGGGAATCGAGCCCTGATTCTGGCCGCTCAATCCAGGTCTATCCCTCAAGACAAGTGAGCTATTCTATGAAGCCGAGACTGGTTGGAGGCCAATACCTCATCCAGGCGCGGCCAATAAGGTGCTCCTGAGGTACGAGTCCCCAGTCGCGTGAGTCATTGGAGGATCGTCTGTTGTCTCCGAGCACGTAATAGTGTCCTTCTTCCACGAAAACAGGATCGTAGCTGCGTGAACTTGGACTGTTGATGAACGGTTCGTCTATTGGCTCCCCATTGCGATAGACTTCTCCGCGCTTGATCTCGATGGTATCGCCGGGGACACCGATCACCCGCTTCACAAAGTCCCTCGTCGGGTCGTTTGGAAAGTGGAAGATCACAACCTCGCCGTACTGAGGTGGTCTAAAGGCGTAAATCGGGCGCTTCGAGCCGTCAGTGGACGCATGCACGAATGGTATGAACGATCCCAGTTCGTCCATGCCGACTCGCGCATATGCGATCTTGTTAACGAGAAGATATTGGTCCTGTGAGAGAGTCGGACTCATACTCGACCCCTCGACCTTGAAGTTCTGAACGCTGAATTCCATCAACACAAACAGAAGCAAAGCCAACAGGATCGTTTCGATCACCTCTCTGGCTATTCTTCTCATCAGTAAGTTCTCACGGCTGCTGATCCCCAGTTAATGCCAAGGCGCCGGTGAATCTGTAGTGCCTGGCGCAGTTACAATTATAGGGTAGTGACGAGTACCCAAGTCACCGATAGTCCGACCATCGAGTCTACCAATTGGGAGCAGGCGACAATAGGCGGTCATACAGACAGCTGCTATGACGACGGCACCCTGGTCTGCCAGGCACAGCGGGGCGACCTATGTGCATTCAACAGGATTGTCGCTCGGTACCAGAACCAGGTCGTAAACCTCGCTGCGCGCATGTTGGGCAACCGTGGGCAGGCAGAAGACGTAGCCCAGGACACGTTCATTTCCGCCTACCGGTCGCTGAGTCGATTCAGGGGAGGCAACCTCAGGTCGTGGCTTCTCAGGATCGCGGCAAATGGTAGCAAAGATGTTCTGCGCCGTCGTCAGCGCAGACCCGAGAGTTCACTCGAGGAGTCATTGGAGAGCCCATCGTTCCAGCCGGTTTCAGGCGAAGTGTCTCCTGAAGAGGCCGCGCAACGAAGTGAACTCAACAGCGAGATCCAGCGGGCGATCCTCACACTGGCAGTCGACCAGAGAACAGCCCTCGTCCTTGTCGATGTGCAGGGATTGAGTTACAGCGAAGCGGCTGAGGCGATGAGCGTGTCAATTGGCACCGTAAAGTCCAGGTTGAGCCGCGCGAGGTCTCGGGTCAGGGATGCCCTGATGGAACGCAGGGAACTACTGGGGGACTGGATTCGTCTTGAGGAGTAAGAGGACTCTACAAACTTGCTAGGCTTTTTCGACAGGTTCAGACATGGAGGAGCGCGAAGGCTGCTGTCGTCGTATATTGACGGCGAGGTCAGCGACTCCGAGCGTCTACGTGTCGAGAGACATCTGTCAGGGTGCGATGAGTGCCGCAGGGAGCTCGAGTCGCTCAGGCTGACAGTGTCGGCACTGCGCCAGCTTCCTGAAGTAGAGGCCACGCGATCATTCGCGATTTCCCAGACCCCAGAGCCGGCAAGAGGAAGCGTGGGTTGGGTGCTGGGAGTTCGGCTGGCTGCGTCGGCAGCCGCCGTCGTGCTGGTCGGACTGATACTTGCGGACGTGACTGGTCTGGTTGTGCAATCTGATCTTCCCTCGCTGGAACAACAGCTTGAGATGGCCCAATCTGAGCCACCTCCCGCACCTGCGCCGGCGGCTCCAGCACCTGCAATGGCCCCTGCGTCCGCACCTGCTCCTGGACAGGCGGCTCCAGCTGCTCCTCAACAGCCCGCTGCTCCGGCTCCAGCGGCACCGGCTCCGGCAGCAGCCCCCGCTGCACCTCCAGTTCAAGAAGTGCAGGTCCAGGCGGCCGCTCCCGCTCCTGCAAGTGCTCCGGCTGCCCCTGCTCCAGCTCCAGCTCCGACGGCAATGCCGGCCGCAGCGGCCATGAAGAGCGAGCCTGAGCCCACACCTGCCGAAGTCGCGGCAGCAATGATGGCTGACGAATCACGCGTGCAGGAGTCGCAAGCCCAAGTCGCCACTGACACGGAGACGGGTGCAACCTCGACTGACGAAGAGACGACAGTTACCACGGCTGAGGAGTCTCCTTCCCCAACACCCACGGCTACTGCCACCGCATCTCCTACTCCGACTGAAACTCCTCGGCCCACGTCGACACCGACGGCTACGCAAACGCCTGTGCCGACGGCGACCAAGACGAGTACTCCCACCACCACACCGACACCTGTCTTCACACCTACTCCGACGCCAGAGCCGAGTCCATCTCCAACAGCCACGCCAACTGTGACGCCCACTCGGCCGAGCGAAGTTGAACGCGGGCCGGACGAAGAACCGGCGCCTCGTCCCAAACTCCCTCTCATACAATTGGAGATTGCATTGGGAATCCTCCTGCTGTTGCTAGTGATCGTTGCCATCTGGCTTTCGCGAAGAAACCGTTAGACTTCGATTTGGATCTAGTTGACGCACGTAATCATGTCCAACACGGACTTCGATAGATTTTCAAGGGAACAAACGCGCAGCAAGAATCGTCTAAACATACAGAGAAGATCAAAGAGTTGTGGATGCAATCTGCGTTAAACAAGAAAAAACAAAGACGGAGGTATACAGATGAACAGGATCATGAAATGCGTGGCACTAGCGGCGGCTTCAGCGCTGTTGGTAATGGTGGTAGTGGGATGCGCGCTAGAGAGTGAAGCCGCAACTTACGAATCCGAAACCAAGACTGAGGAGGCTGCCCCGGCATCCCTGGGCGTGGTAACCGCAGCCAGTGCGGCCACCGGGGCTCCCATGTCTCAGTCCGCGGCCCTGTTCGACCGGGTCGCGGCGGGGGAAGCTGGCATCTGGGTGACCGGGACGGGCCAGATCACCATGGAGCCTGACCTTGCGATTCTGAATCTGGGTGTCGAGTCCATGGCTGAGAATGTCGTAGATGCTAACGGCATCGCCGCGAACGCGATGGACGCTATCATGAATACGCTCGCGGAAAACGGTGTCGAGGATCTCGACATTCAGACACACAACTTCAACGTCCGGCCGCAGTATGAGTGGATAGAGATTGAAGAGGACGGCAAGCGTTCAAACCGTCGAGAACTCGTCGGGTACGAGGTCACAAACAACCTGACGGCGAAGATACGAGACCTGGAGACCGTCGGATCCCTGATTGACGAAGTGATAGCGGCAGGTGGGGACGCGACGAGGTTTGATGGCATCAGGTTCACGGTGGAAGACACAACCGAGGTGATGTCCCAACTGCGTGAGAAGGCGGTCATCGATGCCATGGAAAAGGCCCAGCAGATCGCCGATATCGCTGGAGTGACGCTGGGAAGCCTAGGTTACCTTACCGATTCTACCATCAGGGCCCAGAGTGCAAGTCCATACGCCCAGCCGCAATTGGCTTTTGCACGGGCGGCAGAGGACGCCTCTACTTCGATAAGCGGTGGGGAGTTGGAAGTAACGCTCACGGTTAATGCGGCATTTGCGATTCAATAGCTAGATATCCTCACCGTAGTCAGACGTAGCCAGCAATCGATGAAACGATGTGCTGGCTACGCTTTCATGCGGACTGGAAAACCCGCTAGAGTTTCCGGTGAAACCAGAAAACGGGTGTGTCACACATGATCCTCAGTGATCGATCCATCAAAGAGCAGATGACGGCAGGCCGAATTGTCATTGATCCGCTCGGACCGAATGCAGTCCAGCCTGCGAGCGTGGACATTAGGTTAGACAGCGAAATTCTCGTATTTCGCAACAACTGGCGTACGCACATCGACGTCATGAAACCAGCCGACGACGTTGTCGAGAAGGTAATGATCGAAGAGGGGCGACCATTCCTGCTGCATCCGGGGCAATTCGCGTTAGGCAGCACCCTGGAAGCAGTGACGATACCAGACGACATCGTGGCCAGGATCGAAGGGAAGAGTTCCCTCGCCCGCTACGGCCTGCTGATTCACTCGACAGCCGGATTCGTTGATCCCGGATGGACCGGCAAGCTGACCCTCGAGTTTTCTAACGTCGGCATACTGGGCATAACGCTCCACAAGGGTATGAAGATCGGGCATATCTCGTTCACCCAGTTGACCACGCCTGCAGAGAACCCGTATGGGTCGCAGGCGCTCCGCAGCAAGTACCAGGGTCAGGGGGGACCTGTGGCATCAAGGTACTACTGGGACTACCAGCTGCCCATGAATGGCGATGAGTCCAAGTGACGGTTCGACGCAGTACCTTCGCTGGACAGGGCCATCTCCAAGATCAGGACGAGGTGCTCATGTCAGCGATCACATGGCCCGCGCGCTCGAGCTGGCCTGGAGCGCAATTGGTCTAACCAGTCCCAATCCGCCTGTCGGGGCGGTACTGGTCAGGGACGGTCGCGTTGTAGGAGAGGGGTACACTCAGCCTGCCGGACAGGCTCATGCCGAAGTGGTCGCACTGAATCAGGCTGGAGACCTTGCCCGTGGCGCCACCCTGTACGTCACCCTGGAACCCTGTTCTCACCACGGGCGGACACCCCCCTGTACTGACGCCATTGTTGCCGCCGGGGTCACCGAGGTTCATGTTTCGACAATTGACAGGAATCCTGAGGTCAGCGGTTCGGGAGTAGACCAGCTTAGAATGTCCAATGTCATCGTTCACGTCGGACAGGGACAATACGAGGCCGATGAGTTGGCTGCTCCGCACGCCAGTCTGCTAACCGCAGGAAGGCCGCTCGTCACCGCGAAGTTCGCAATGAGCCTGGACGGGAAGATCGCGACGCGCTCGGGCGACTCCAAGTGGATTACCGGCGAAGAGTCGAGACGATACGTTCACGAGTTGCGAGCCCGCTCCGATGCCATCATGGCAGGTATAGGTACAGTCATCGCCGACGATCCGCAGCTCACTGCGCGAAGGCCCGACGGCAGCCCACTGACCCGTCAGCCACTTCGTGTGGTCGTGGACAGTACTGGCCGACTTCCTCTTGAGTCCACTCTACTGCGACAGCCTGGTGAAACACTGGTGGCCATTGCCGGTCAGACCCATCCTAAGCTGACCTATCTTGAGAAGGCGGGGGCTGAAGTCCTGGCTGTACCGGCAACTGACGGGAGCGTGGACCTGTCTGCTCTGCTTGAGGAACTCGGGCTTCGCGGAGTCACCACTGTGTTCGTGGAAGGTGGTGGAACACTACTGGGTTCACTATTCGACGCTGGGCTAGTGGACAGGGTGGTCGCGTTCGTTGCACCAGTGATTATCGGCGGAGATTCGGCGCTGTCGCCTGTCAGTGGAGCAGGGGTCGAACGCATGGCAGATGCGCTCAGACTCAACGACGTCCAGATTCAGACTTTCGGAGATGACGTAGCCATCACGGGCTGGTGCTCACCGTTCCAGTGGAAGTTGGACGCGAACTCGCCAGGTTAGAGAATCACGCCTCTTTCCTGCAGACGGGCGATATCCTCCCAGGTGTACCCGAGTTCCAGAATTACTTCCTCGGTGTGCTGACCGAGCTCTGGTGCTACTGTGCGAATCGAATGAGGCGTCTCGCTGTAGTTGACGGGATGATTCGCGAGCTTTACCCGCCCCAGGTCCGGATGATCGACGTCAGTGATGTATTCATTCGCGATAACCTGCGGATCGTCAGGAAGCTCGGTCAGACTCTGCACGGGGGAGAATATGAAGTCGCCTGAACTCTCAAGTATCTCGGCCCACTCGTCGTAGGTCTTTCGGGCGAACACTTCGTCGAGGATGGGGATAAGTTTGTGCCTGTTTTCACCGCGCGAAATCGTATCGGCAAATCTCGGATCGTTGATCAGGTCACCCAGTCCAAGTGCAGCAGCGAATGAGGGCCAGTACCGATCGGCCTGGAAGTTTGCAAGCATCATCCAGCGTCCGTCGGCACACCGGTAGTAGTTCGCGAGGGGGTTGTATGCATCTGTCCTCGGCGGGTTGTAGGTCAGGTTGATTTCTGAATCGGGCTTGTGCCGGGTGAGCAGACCCATGCTTACGGCAAGGCCCTGCAGCCAGATCGAGCTTGACAGGTGGGAGGTATCGACCCGCTGGCCAACCCCGTGGATTGAACGAGCGACAAGTGCGGCGAGGATACCCCAGGCAAGCGTGATTCCACCAATCTGGTCTCCCACGACTCCCTGGACTGGGTACGGTTCATTCCCATCGGGGCCGGTGGCGAACATCAGCCCACTTCTCGCCTGCGCCGCGGAGTCCAATGCCGGACTGGCGGAGTCTGGCCCAAGCGGACCATATCCTGAGCCCGAAGCGTAGATTAGCGCGGGGTTAATCTCTCTCAGTTCCTCGTATCCCAGCCCTAACCTCTCGGCGACCCCTTTGCGAAAATTCTGTATGAAGACATCTGCGTCTAGCACGAGCTTGTGGACGATCTCTACGCCTTCGGGCTTCTTCAGGTCGAGGGCCACGCTGCGCTTGTTGCGCTGGTTCGCCTCGAAGTACGCGTTGCGTCCGGCGGGAAGACTGCGGTCGACGCCAGACGCAGAGAACACCGAACGTCCCGGATCGCCGTCGAGAGACTCGACTTTGACGACGTCGGCGCCAAGGTCGCCGAGCATGGTTGCCGCCACTGGCCCAAACTGCCAGATGGTCCAGTCAACTACCTTGATTCCCTGTAGGGCGTGCGGTTTCAATTCCATTCGATCTGGCCTCAGGGAGAAGTATCCGGAAATCGCGCCGCTGAATTACGAGTCGTGGAAAGGCCCTCGTTCTCCATGGCGTGCGCGATTGTCCCGCTCCCGATTATCTTCCGCGAGGCCGTATACGGGTCAAGCACGCCTGTCAGCACGAGTTCAACTAGCTCGGACACATTGCTGTCTGTCTCAAGCACTCGATCCACCGCCCGGTTGGCTGAAGTCTTGAGCAGACGTCCCACCTCCCTTACAGCCTGGCGCGACCTTCGTTGAGTCAACTCTCCAGACTTTCTCATCTGATCGATGCGTTCGGTTGCTCCCCGGTACAGTTCATCGATGCCCTCGCCTCTGTGCGCCTGCGTCAGTAGCACGGGCGGCGGATCGTCTGAACTGTCAGACGAGAGAGAGATCATGGACTTCAGGGCCGATGCGAGCTGGCCCGCTCCGTCCCGATCGGCCTTATTGACCACGAACGTGTCAGCAATTTCCAGCAGACCGGCCTTCATGGTCTGGACGCTGTCGCCGGCCTCGGGCACGAGCACGACGATGACGTGGTCTGCGACGCCCATAATGTCGTATTCGGACTGGCCGACTCCGACGGTTTCCACGATGATCAGGTCTCTTCCTACCGCATCCAATAATTTCACGCCGGCACGAGTTACAGCGTTGAGGCCACCGCCAACTCCTTTGGTGGCCAGGCTGCGAATGTACACTCCGGTATCCCCGTGGTGAGACTGCATCCTGATACGGTCGCCAAGCACCGCGCCGCCGGTGAACGGACTGGTGGGGTCCACTGCAAGTATACCTACAGTCCTGCCTTCAGATCGGGCCGCCGACACGAGACGGTCGACTATGGTGCTCTTGCCAGCCCCAGGTGGACCGGTGATACCAACTATGCTACCCATGCCAGTTGCGGAATAGGCAAGGCGCATGACATCGCTCAGGTCTGACGAATCTCTTTCTATTCGGGTAAAGAGACGGGCGAGAGACCTCCGATCCCCCTGAATCGCCTTGTCGAAGAGGATCTCAACTTTCCGTACTGAACTAGCAGTCGAGCACTGGAGATTGTCGGATGACTGCATTGACCGCATCATAGGTAAGTCACCCCGACGCCAAGCAGTACAAGCTGAGAGGGGTCACGCTGATTCCTAGCGTCGGATGCATCTGGGATTAGCCAGTGTCGATGGCCCTCACGAGATTGGCCATCCTGACGGCTGCTACAGCGGCGCCGTAGCCGTTGTTCCCCTGTTTGCCACCGGCACGGTTAATCGCCTGCTCAACCGTGTCCGTGGTCAGAACACCGAAGATTACAGGCACACCGGAGGAGATTGAGGCATTGGCAATGCCCTTCGCCGCCTCTCCGGAGACGTGACTGTAATGATCCGTCTCCCCTCGGATCACGGCCCCGAGACAGATAACTGCGTCATATTGTCCGGAATCGGCCATCTTACGTGCGACCAACGGGAGCTCAAACGAACCTGGGACGGAGGCGATTGTTACATCATCGTCCCTGACGCCATGCGCCTCAAGGCCTGCGACCGCGCCCTCCTGGAGACGGGATGTTATGAAGTCGTTAAATTCGGCAACAACTACGCCGACTCGCAGGCCTTCCCCGTTCAGGGAACCTGACATTCTACGGCTCACTGGGCGGCCTCCGTGTTGAATTCCTCTTCTACAGGTTCAAAGGCGTGCCCCAACTTTTCCTGCTTGGTCTTCAGGTAATGGCGATTCTCTTCAGTTATTTCCGCAAAGATTCCCACCTGTTCGACGATCTCAAGGCCGAAACTCTCAAGGCCTACCCTCTTTTGCGGATTGTTGGTCAGGAGCCTCATCTTGTTTACACCGAGGTCGAGCAGTATCTGCGCGCCAACCCCGTATTGACGAGGGTCCGGGGCAAATCCAAGGGCGATGTTGGCTTCAACCGTGTCCATCCCGGCATCCTGAAGCTCATACGCCTTGAGCTTGTTGTGGATACCAATTCCCCTGCCCTCCTGGCGCATGTACAGGAAAATTCCCGACCCCTCTCGATCAATGGCCTGCAGCGCGAGGTCCAGTTGCCCGCCGCAATCGCATCGAACACTGCCAAACACGTCACCTGTCAGGCATTCCGAGTGGACGCGCACCAGCACGGGCTCGTCCGCTGAGACTTCGCCCCGCACAAGCGCGATGTGCTCGTTTGGGTCCACAAGGCTCCTGTACGAGATTGCCATGAACTCGCCGTGTTTGGTGGGCACCCGGGCTTGGGCGACACGCTCGATCAGTTTTTCGTGCTCCCTTCTGAACGTGATTATGTCGGCGACAGTGACAATCTTGATTTCATGCCTCTTGGAGAACTCTTCGAGAGTAGGCATCCGGGCCATGGTACCGTCGTCTGCCATAATCTCGCAGATAACGCTGGCCGGATACAGCCCGGCGAGGCGGGCAAGATCAACGGAAGCCTCCGTCTGGCCCGCACGCTTGAGAACCCCACCCTCCATGTAGCGAAGTGGAAAGATGTGACCCGGCCTACCCAAATCCTCAGGGACCGTGTTCGAGGCGATAAGGGCACGAATCGTAGCGGCTCTGTCGAAAGCCGAAATTCCGGTGGTTGCGCCATTAAGCACGTCTACGGAGACCGTGAATGCAGTTCCGAGGCGGGCCGTGTTGTCCTGGGTCATAAGCGGAATTCTGAGCTCTTCCAGGCGCTGACCCAGCATTGGCATACAGATAAGTCCGCGAGCGTGGGTGGCCATGAAGTTCACGTGCTCAGCGGTGACGCATTCCGCCGCCATGGCGATATCGCCCTCGTTCTCACGGTCCTCGTCATCGCAGATGATAACCATCTTGCCGGCTCTGATGTCGGCTATCGCTTCCTCAACAGTAGCGAGGGGCATATCAATACCTCCAGGCGCTAGTCAGAGCTCGTCGGCCGTATCCACGGGTAACCGCGGACCAGTTGCCAGGCGTTCTACGTACTTGGCGATTATATCCACTTCCACGTTCACTGCATCGCCAGGTCTGCGAGACCCGAAGACGGTATTCTCCCACGTATACGGAATGATCGTCACAGAGAACGTGCGATAGTCACAGTCTACAACCGTCAGACTCGCACCGTCCACAGCTACGAATCCTTTTTCGACGACGTAGCGCATGATGCTGTCGCCCGCTTCAAACTTGAAATTGTGGGCCTCGCCCTCCTGCTCAACAGACAATACTCTACCAGTGCCGTCAACATGGCCCTGGACAATATGACCGCCGAACCTACCTTGAGCGCGCATAGGCCGCTCCAGATTGATCGGATCACCGACCTTCAGTGCTCCGAGGTTTGTCCGCCGGAGAGTTTCCGGGACGGTGTCGACGGTAAAGGTTGATTCATTCCTGGAAGTTACTGTTAGACAGGTTCCATTCACGCAGATACTTTCAGATACTTTCAGATCGTCCATGACAATCGAGGCCTCTACCGAGAGGCCCTCAGCCGAGGTCGCGGCAACTCTTCCAACCTCTTCCACAATGCCGGTGAACATTTCTTTCTCCATGTGTCCAGTGAACTGTGCCGACATGTTAAACCAGTCAAAGGGTAATTGGAATCTACGTTGGCGAGTGGGAGAGGGTTGGAGTATCATTTTCGCCGCAGAGAACAAACACCGTCCTTTGGGAGAGACTCCTTATGATAATCGTGGACTTGAAGCTGTGGGAATTACGCGGGGTTATGGAACATCCAGACCCATTCTGGGAAGAGCGTCTGATCAGGCCGGTTGACATATACCCCGAGTTTCGGGAGCAGGGCCCGGACTACTCCACCAGTTTCGGTAACGGCCACCACAGCGTGCGCTCCATCTTCCTGGAGATTCACACGGATGACGGCATTGTGGGACTCTCCGGTCCATGTGGTCTGTCCGAGGCGTTCGCGATCGATACAGCTCTCAAACCACTACTGATCGACAGAGACCCCCTGGCAATCGAGCTTCTGTGGGACCTCATGTACAGGTCTTCGATTCATGGCCGCAAGGGCGAGACCATGATGGCCATCAGCGTGGTCGACTGCGGTCTGTGGGACCTGAAGGGGAAAGCGCTCAATCAACCCGTCTACAAGTTGCTGGGGGGACCGACGCGTACGAGTTTTCCCGCCTATGCAAGCGCATTGGGCTTTTCCATCGAACCCGAGGCCGTCGCCAGGCGGGCGTCCGAGTTCGCCGAGGATGGGTTCACAGCTACCAAGTGGTTCTTTCGAGACGGGCCAGCGGACGGCCACGCAGGGTTTCAAAGAAACCTACAGCTTGCCCAGGTACTCCGTGATGCAGTTGGCGACGGCGTCGACATAATGCTAGATGCGTGGAGCTCATGGGACGTGCCATACGCGATTCGCATGGCAAATGAACTGGCCAACTACGAAATCAGGTGGCTGGAAGAGCCGGTTATGGCCGACAAGCTCCAGAGCTACATCGAGATCCAGAGGAACTCGCCTATCAATATCTCTGGAGGCGAGCACGAGTACACGCGCTGGGGATTCAGGTCGATCGTGGAGAACCGGGCGATGGACGTTCTCCAGCCAGACATCTTCTGGTGCGGTGGTATCACCGAGACAGTGAAGATCTGTGCGCTGGCGTCGGCGTTCGATCTGCCTGTAATCCCACACGGGCACAGCTCGCACGCAACCGCCCACCTGATTGCGTCCCAGGCTCCAACAACGACACCGATCCAAGAGTATCTCATTAAGTGGAATGCCATTCACCAGTTCTTCCTGAAGAACCCACTCCACCCGATAAACGGGATGATCACGGTGCCAGACGCACCTGGGTTGGGACTCGAACTCGATGACCTCAAGGTCGCCGCCGAGCGTGAGATAACCTTCAGGGACTTCTAAGGAAACTGATGCAGATTACCGATGTAACAACGACTGTCCTCAGTTACCCGCACGCGGCACCGATACAGGACGCCACCATTCCGCCTCCGCCTCCTGGTGCGGGGGGACGATCCCAACTCTTCGTGCACATACACACCGATGAGGGGGTGGAAGGATTCGGCCTCGGGCAATCCAGCCCAGGAGTGCGGGAGGTCATCGAGCGCGGCTTCAAAGACCTTCTCATCGGACAGGACCCTTTCAACATCGAGAAGCTGTGGAACGATATGTTCTGGAGGGTGCGCGGTTACGGACGAAAGGGAATCGCGTTCTGCGCGCTGTCTGCGGTGGACATCGGACTCTGGGACCTGAAGGCCAAGGCGCTGGGGCTGCCGCTCCACAGGCTCCTGGGGCCTTTCCAAGAGTCTGTGCCGATCTACGGTTCAGGTGGGTGGACCAACTTCACAGTCGACGAGCTGATAGCCGAGACCAGCGAGTGGGTGGAGCAGGGCGTCAAGCGCGTGAAGATCAAAGTTGGGAAGGAATTTGGCAATTCAGAGCGTGAGGACATCGAACGTGTAGCGGCCGTCAGGAGGGCCCTGGGGAACGACGTCGCAATCTACATTGACGCCAACAACGGCTATCACCCCAAGCAGGCGATCTACATGGCCCGGGAGTTCGAGCAGTTCCAGGTCGGGTGGTTTGAAGAGCCGGTGCTGGCGGACGACATCGATGGGCTAGCCAGGATCGCAGCCTCAACCACGATTCCTGTTGCCACGGGTGAGCACGAGTACACGAAGTACGGCTTCAAGGAGCTGATCTCGCGCGGGGGGGCCGACATCGTTCAGCCGGACGTAGGGCGCGTCGGCGGCATCACCGAGTGGATGAAAGTCGCGCACATGGCACACGGGTTCAACCTGCCAGTTGCCCCCCATGGGGTCCAGCTCGTACACCTGCACCTATGCTGCGCAACGCCAAACTTGAAGGTCGTCGAGTACCTGAAGGTCGCCCATGAGGCTGACAAGATCTGGTACACCGAGTTCCCCGAGCACAAAGACGGGATGTGGTCGCCCTACCCGGACAGACCAGGTCTCGGGCTGGAGCTAAACCCGGACTCAGTCGAGCAGTACGCGGTCTGAATTTCGCCCCTCGACCGGAGTTACGACAGCTTCTCCGCGATAGAAATAACACTGGCTGCTGCCTGGTCCAGGAGCTCCGTAATGGAGGGATCAGTAACAGTTCCGTCTTCATCCATGAAGTTTGTGACTGTGGGCAACAGCACTCTTGGCTGGTGTACCACGATAGCGCTCTCTGACTCCAGACTGTAGGTCGCGTGCATGTGCATACGAGCGCAGGCTGAACGGCCGGGGCCTGTACCCATGACGAAGAAGACCTTGCCCTGCAGGACGTTTCCACGCCTGGAGGCCCACTCGAATGCGTTCTTGAGAGCGGTTGTCATTGACGAATTGTACTCTGGGCATGCAACGACGACTGCATCCGCGTTTACGATCGCTTGCCTCAACTTCTCAGCTTCGGGCGGAATGCCCTGCTCCCGCTCTTCGTCGGGGTGGTACATAGGCACGACGTTGAGATCAAAGACCTCAGTTTCGGCGCCCTGAGCGGCGAATGCTTCCATTGCCCTGTTGAGCAGCTTCAGGTTCCAGGACTCTCTTCGCAGGCTGCCGCAGATGCCTAGTATCTTCATGAATGGTTAGTCTCTCTTAGGTAACTGATGACCGAATCGATATAGGTGAGATAAGGCATCGGCGTATGGGTTAGTCAGGATCGCAGGAGAGCCGGCAGTCGCTTTAGGTGATCGATGTTGTTCGCGGGTACAAAGTGGTCTACGTAGGGCATCGCCGCCTGAAGTCCACGGGCGAGGGGCTGGAAATCGTCCGTTCCTGCGAGGGGATTCAGCCACACCAGGCTTCGGACCCTCAGCCGCATTCGGGAGATCTGATGGGCGAGTTCCTGTGGCTCCCCTGTCTCCCACCCATCGCTCAGCAGGAACACCGTCGTGAAGCGGTCTTCGAGAAACTCGTAGGCGGTGTTTATTCGTTGTAGACTCTCCCCTATTCTAGTGCCCCCAGACCAGTGGTTGACCGCCAGGCCAACGCGGTAGAGTGCCTCGGAAAAACTGGGCACCAGTAACTCGCGCGTCACCCTAGTTACGGCCGTGCTGAAAACGAATGTCTCAACCCGGCGCGTGTGCTGGCCGACCGCGTAGGCAAGCTGGAGCAGAAGGCGCGCGTACCTGTCCATGGAGCCGCTCACGTCGAGAATAACCATGAGCCGGGGTGTGCGGGGCACGCGTCGCAACCTGGGCAGCCTGATCGGATCACCGCCGGTGCTCAGACTAAGCCTCATAGCGCTACGTAGGTCCGGGACTCCCTTTCGCTTGTCTCTCTTGCGTCTGCGTCCAGGTCTGGATGCCAGCGCCCTTACCATTCGAGACGCTATTTGCGAAAGCTCAGCCAGGTCTTCGCTGTCGAGTGAAGATAGATCGCGCTGCGAGGTGACGTGCTGCGCACTTGCCCCTGTACGGAGCAACTGGATGATCGTATCTTTGGACTCTGGGTCGTCTTCCGGGACTCCAAGTCCACGTGGCATTTGGCCGACGGTCCTGGTCTGGCCAAAGTTAGCCGTAGGATCTGCCTGTGGCTCGGGCCGTCTCGTCAGGGGTTCGAAATTCCAGAACTGACCGAAGAGGCTATCGAAGATCGCCAGTTGGTCCTGTCTCGACACGAGTAACGACCTTAGCGACCAGTACACTCGTCCCTCGGTCATAATGTCCAGGTGCCCTACAGCGCGTATCGCGTCCGCCGTCTCCTGAGGGCCGACGAGAAGGCCGTGCTCCCGGAGAACGCGGCAGAAGCGCGTCAGGTGAGAGATGAAGTCGTAATCAGCGCCAGATGAGATCTGGGTCACAGGAGCGATCCAGCCTGGTCGCCTGCTCCCTGTTCAGGCCACTTGTCCTGCTCGATGGCAGTGAGAAAGTCCAGCACGAGGCGATTGAAAAGATCGGGGTCTTCCAGATTTATCGCGTGTCCGGCCTGCGGCATCACAGCTAGGCCCGACTTTGGTATGCAGCGCTTCATGAAGACGCTGGTCTCGATGCAGGGATCATCTTCGTCTCCGGTCATTATCAGTGTCGGGACACCAAGTGCCTTCATCCGTTCTTCCAGCGCGAAGATCGTGGGCCTTCTACCCTGCACACCCGCGAATGTCAGCGCCGATCCGAGTGGAGAGTGCTCCATCAGGCCCTGCCTGAACTCCTCGAATCCAAGAGGGTCCTTGCGCAGCAGTTGGACTCGCGTGGGACTGTTGGAGTAGTCGTCCATGGACTCCATGCCGCCTGCTCGCATGCTGTCAGCGCGCTGAGTTACGTTAACGCGAAATGCCTCAGGATCAGTTGAACCTGCGCCCGTTCCGGCGACTACAAGCGACCGAGCCATCTCGGGATACGTCAGGCCGAAGTTGAGTGCCACGTTTCCGCCCATCGACAGACCGCCGATGTGGGCGAGATCAATTCCGAGGTAGTCAAGCAGACCCTTCAAATCATCCACCGAGTTCTCCTGGGTGTAGTCGTCGATGGAATCGGGTACGGATGAGGGCGGGTATCCCCTCGCGTTGTAGGTGACTACGGTGTAGCGACGGCTAAAGAACTGCACCTGAGGTTTCCACGAGCGGTAGTCTCCGGCGAATTCGTGGCTCCAAACGAGGGGGAATCCCGAGCCGTGCTGTTCATAATAGATGTCTATGCCGTTTACTTGTGCTAAGGGCATTGACTGAAGCCTCCCATCTGTTCTTATCAGGGCGAACGAGCGCCGCGCAACAGTCAACCACAACCTGGATTGCATCGCAACCTGGGCTGCAATCGCAGTGCCGAATCAGTGAGTCAGCGAGTTACGCTATAATCTCGATGAATCAAATACGGTGACGATACGGGAAGGAAGCTGTGGCCAAAGTCCGAATAATGTACTGGAAGGAGATCCCAGTCCAGGTACAGGCTCGAGACGAATCGGGCACCGTCTCCCGACAACTAGACCCGCGCTTTCAGGAAGGGGTCGACGCTGTGGCCATGTTTGACGGCTCGGCGGGTACTGACGACTACCTGATGGCGTGGGAATGGGGAGAATTCAGGGAACACAGCGGCTCCGCACAGACCGTGGCAGACGAGACGGCTGAGAGTCTGAACGGCAGCTTCCCCGAAGACTTCGTCGCCCGGATTCGCGATCTCCATCGTGACGGAAAACGTGATACGACGCCAGGAGCGATCGATCACTGGCTCCAGCAATGAATTTCTTCTTTTTCAGGTAGGTAAGTGATGGCGAATTGCCAAGAGGGTAAACAGACAATTCTGGAACGACTCGCCGCAGGTGAGGTCCTGATCTCCGATGGAGCCACGGGGACCTACTTACAGCAGCGAGGACTTGAGCCAGGAGGATGTCCAGAGGAATTCAACGCGAGCCATCCGGAAGTCGTTCGAGGTATGGCGAGAGACTACTTTGCCGCCGGATCTGACATAGTGTTGACTAACTCTTTCGGTGGGTCGCGATTCATGCAGAAGAAGTACGGTTATGAGGGCCGTGTTGAGGAGTTCAACAGGCTGGCCTCCGAACACGCCGCAAGCCAAAGGCCGTCTGAAGGGCACTACGTCGCAGCCTCTGTGGGTCCAACGGGCGAGATGATGGAGCCCCTTCCTGACGGCGTTAGCGAGTCCGAGATGTACGATGCACTCGCCGAACAGATTACCGCGCTCGCGGACGGCGGGGCTGATGCGATTCTCGTAGAGACACAGATGGCGCTCGAGGAGGCTGTCACCGGAATCCGAGCGGCCAAGGAAAACACCAGCCTTCCCGTGTTCGCAACGATGGTCTTCGATCTCGGGCCGCGTGGGTTCTTCACCATGATGGGCGTGACGCCTGAGAAGGCGGTGCATGACCTTCGAGAGGCAGGGGCCGACGTAGTTGGCGCAAACTGTGGCAACGGAATTGACAGAATGATCGATCTCGCAGAACAGATGCGGGCAGCTGACGATGGACTGATGCTGATCCACTCAAATGCTGGCATCCCTGACATGAAGGGTGGAGAGATCATCTACAGCGAAGGGCCGGAGTTCATGGCCGAGCGTTTCAGCCGACTCGCCGCCATGGGAATAAACATACTCGGCGGCTGCTGCGGTACCGGTCCGGATCATATTAGGGCCCTACGTGCCGCTGTGAAGTGAAAGTGAACCGAGAGGCCACGGCACATTCAAGTCACCCAACGAATCAGATCAATTAAATCCCATAGGACGGAACGATGACACAGCCAGCAATCGCCAGGCACGGCAGGGTATCAGAGAAGCTGAAGGAGATAGGTTCCTGCCTTGAACTCGTTCCCATGGACCCGCACTTCAAGAACGTCACGGTGGGTCTGTACTACAGGGATGGGGTCTGCACAGTTTGGAGTTTCAGCCGAGCTCCCGGTATCACGGAACGGCTCACACAGATTCGCGACCAGATGGTCCGGTTAGGCGGCGTGCAGCCTGTGGAAGGAGTGGGCAACCAGTTTGTATTCCCATGCGGTGTGGTCCACATGAGACCGGTCAAGTTCCTGCTCACGCAGGCCGTTACGAAGGGGACAGACTTCATGCATCCCTCAGGCTCCATGACGATCAAGGATTCAAAGTCCAACCTGATGTTGACCACTACTGGATTGAGCGCAGATAGCGGTTACCAGTATCAGGTCTCCGGCGAAGGTGACGTAAAGAATCCGGCCCTGCGGCTAAGGATGGTTGTCGCAGGGTTCATGCGATATGGTGAGATGGAGAAGGTGGGCGACACTGAGGTCGCGTTCTCATGTGGCTGGCAGCATGATGAGCTGGTGCGACTGCTTCTGCCCTACTCCAGGAACATCAGCGCAGTTGAGTCGATGCTGGAGGCCGAAGCAATCAGGGGTCAGATGACCACGAGCACACTCGGGTTTACGCCGCTGTAGGCTATTTCGCTCTGACCTAAAGCAACAGGGCAGCCGATTGGCAAGACGGTTGTAACAGGAGACTGGCATGACATTCACAGAGACGATGACTCCTCGCGAGCGCACCTTGGCGGCGCTCAACCGGCAGCCCGTGGACAGGCCGCCTGTGGCTAATCCCACGAATGTCGCGACCGTCGACCTGATGGACCTCGTGGACGCGCCGTTCCCGGACGCATGCAGGGACCCTGAACTTGCGGCCCGGCTCGCGGCCACCGGGTACACGGAGCTGGGGTTCGATGCCGTCGCGCCGTACTTCACGATCATTCAGGAATCCTCTGCCCTGGGTTGCGACATGCAGTGGGAAGACAAGGACAACTGGCCAACCGTGCGAATGTACCGGCCTATCTGGAAGGACTCCCGAGACGTCCACATTCCTTCTGGATTCCTTGAGCACCCGGACAACATTGCGATCACCAAGTCAATCGAGATTCTCAAGCAGGAGATCGGCGACGAGGTCGCAGTCATCGGGAAGACGATGGGGCCGTGGACGCTGGCGTACCACGTCTTTGGCGTCGAGAACTTCTTGCTGATGACGATCGACGACCCGGAAGAGACGATGCGCTGCCTGCACAAGCTGAAGGAGCTGTCCGTGCTGTTCGGAGAGGCTCAGATCGCGGCAGGTGCGGACGCCCTTACCTTCCCAGACCACGCAACGGGCGATCTCGTAAGCGGCGAGTACTACCGCCGCTTCCTCCAGGACATACACATTGAGATGGCGGAGAGGCTCGACGTGCCTCTGATTCTGCACATATGTGGCAACACGCTCGACAGGATGCCTTACATCGCAGACACCGGAATGGCGTACTTCCACTTCGATTCCAAGAACGACCCACAGGCTGCGATGGACACGGTAGAGGGCAAGATCGGACTGGTTGGGAACATAAACAACCCGACAACCTTGTATGCCCGCGGTCCGGCTGAGGTAAGAGAGGAAGTGTTCGCATGCCTTGACGCCGGCGTGCAGATGATAGCCCCTGAGTGCGCTATTCCCTTGGCTACGAAGCTGGAAAACCTGATGGCCATTCCTGAAGCGGTCCGCGAGTGGTGCCAGTCGAATGCGTAGATGAGCAGTCTAGAAGGTCTGAGTTGCGACTTGGTAGAATCCTTCTGATGTTCCAGGCAACAAGTGAGAGAGAGCAGACATGCCGGTAGTCCATGACGGACTTGAACAAGAACTTGGCTGGGTTACCAGGCAGTTCGAGCAGGACCACATTCGCGGACAGTGGGACCACGCCGACCCGCTAATGCAGCAGATCAGCTACGAATTGATCGTAGGCAATCACCACGAAGTAGATCGCCTCACTACTGAAGCTCTCGAAAGCGGGTTCACAGCTAATACCATCCTCGATGATGGGCTTATCGCAGGCATGGCCATCGTCGGCATCAAATTCAGGGACAACGTGATCTTCGTACCTGAAGTGCTGGTGGCGGCCCGGGCCATGAAGGCCGGAATGGCGCACATCGAGCCGATTCTCTCGGAATCTGGCATCGAGCCTGTCGGCACTGTGATCATGGGTACCGTTAAGGGAGACCTCCACGACATCGGAAAGAACCTGTGCATCATGATGCTGCGCGGAGCCGGATTCGTCGTCCATGATCTCGGAGTCGACACTTCCCCCGACGAGTTCATTGACGCGGTTATGGAGCACGAGGCTGATGTACTGGGCATGTCAGCGCTTCTGACAACGACAATGCCGAACATGGGCAGGACCATCGATGCCTTCGAGGAGAACGGGCTGAGGGACATCGTGAAGATCATGGTTGGCGGCGCACCCCTAACGCAAGAATTCGCCGACGACTTCGGAGCGGACGGATACGGCAAGGATGCCATCGAGTGCGTCGACCTCGCCAAGCGATTCGTCGGCCTGCTCGAAGCTGAAGACCTCGTCCCCGTGGGCTCTTGAAGGAACGCCCTCCATTCGATCCTGAAGCCTACCGCCGCAGCATGTCACGCCTCGAAGAGATTTTTCGAGGGATCAACGAGACGGCAAACGAAGTGTCCAGGTACCGATGTCCTTACAAGAATGCCCAGAGCCGGTGTACAGCCCGTTTCGGCTGTCGGAACCAGGATAGGTCGGTCCCAAAAGGCGAGTTGTTTGTGTGCACAGGCGACGACAAGTTGGACTACAGATCCGCCTGGGAATTATAGAGTTGACGGCTTATAACTTCCCTTAATGCGCCGTTGACAAGCAATTAACATTACGGTGGTATTGTGAACCCATGCACAATGCCACGTACTCAATCCAAAACGAATCTAGCTGGATGCGGCAGTTGGCATCCCATTACCAGTGGATGCGCTCTACATTCCCTGGCGAGCAGTTGATCGTCCTGTTCGACATTGACGGGACTATTGTTGACCTCAGGCACATGGTGCTTCGCCTGCTCCGCGAGTATGACCAGAAGCGGGGTACAAGCTATTTCAGGAACCTTGGCCTGTCGGATATCAATGTGAACGAGAACCAGATCGAGACGCTTCTCGAGGTAATTCCGCACCTTAGTGAGGACACAAGAGACGACGTTACATGCTGGTACAGAAAGAGGTACTGGGACAGTGACGTTATACTGGAGTCCCACCGACCATATGCCGGGGTTATGGAGGTCATGCGCTGGTTTCAGATCCAGCCCGGTACCAGCGTCGGAATCAACACTGCCCGAACTGAACGCCTGAGGAGGGATACCGTCAGATCGCTCAATGAGTTGGGCAGTGAGTTCAAGGTCCACTTCAGGGACGATCTTGTCTACATGAGCCCGTACCCATGGGACAAACAGATCGAATGCACAAAGTGTGAGGGCATCCGATACTTCCAGGATGGATGCTACCGTGTCGTGGCCTTCATCGACAACGAGCCTGCCAATCTGGAGGCGGTAGCTAAGATGGAGGGGGCAGGTGACGTATTGCTGCTCCACGCGGATACGCTCTTTGAGACTGCTCGTTCAAGACTGCCGCGAACGACGGTAAGTGGGGATACATACGACATCACTCAACTCGCGTCCCCTGAAGAGTTGCCCAGGCATGTCCAGTTTGTTTGGCACGGCATCAATGACCGCAAAAGCCTGGACCGATTCTTCAACTCAGATGTCCAGTGGTGCGAGGCTGCCGTGCGAACCGACCCGGCCACTGGCGCCCTTGTTCTGAGTCTCGGTCCAATTGACGAAGCGGTGCCCAGCGAACTCATGGAACTCTCAGAGCTTCTCGACTCTTCCTGCGCCGCCGGTCGGTCAGTTAAGCTCGATATCATGGAGAATGGGGCTACACTCAGCAAGCTCACCACAGAGGTCAGGTCTCGAGGTGGAGATTTCCATGGGTTGTGGTTCAGCTCAAGCGTCGATGTGCTGGGTGAAGATGGATTCAGAACTCTCAGGCGCGAGTTTCCGAACGCCATTATCCAGTGTCCCGTGGACTTTATGGCGCCACTGATACTTGCAATGCCGGGGGAAGCCCAGGGAATCCTATCGACGGTAACTGACTGGGGCGTAAATCGAGTCTCGATAAACTGGAAGAGTCTTCTCAGGCGGCAAGTCCTGGATGCGCTGGAGAGCTGGGGCTACGAGATCAACATCTACAACATACCGGACCTTGAGTCGTTCCTTAAGGCCGCGCTCCTACTGCCGACTTCACTGACGGCGGACTTCAGCTTCGATATGCAGGCCTCAATTGATCCCACTGTCTTACAAGTCAGCGAGAGTGGGACGAGTTGGGTAGCCGGCAACTGAGGGACGCCGTGTCTTCTATCCCTGGGAAACGACCGTCCTCAGTTGGCGACAGCGGGCCGGTGCTGCGCGGGTCAAGCCGGGCATTTGTTGGAGAGGCGGTTGGGACGTATATCCTGGTGCTTTTCGGCATAGGATCCGTTGCAGCCGCAGTTGCGACAGGCGCGCAGGTTGGTCTATGGCAGGTTGCCGTGGTGTGGGCATTCGGAGTCGCCCTCGCCATCTACGCGACCGCCAACGTGTCGGGAGCGCACCTGAACCCCGCGGTTAGCCTGGCGTTTGCCATCTTCAGACGTTCCGACTTCTCATTCCGGATGCTCCCACTGTACTGGGCGGCTCAGCTCATCGGCGCCGTTCTGGCCGGAGTTACCATTCTGGCCGTCTTTTCGCCGTTTATCGTTCGCTTCGAGTCTGACAACGGCATCGCCAGGGGAGAAGCAGGGAGCCAGCTATCGGCAATGATGTTCGGGGAGTACTTCCCTAATCCCGCCATCTATGGCACCGGTCCGGACGCTGCAGCGCTGATTTCCCCGGCGGGGGCTGCATTCGTCGAGGGATTCGGCACTGCAATTCTCGCACTGGTCATCTTCTCGCTGACGGACCAACGGAACGCCGGTCTGTCGACGAAGAACATGACGCCCCTACTGATTGGATTTACGGTTGCGGCATTAATCAGTCTATTCGCTCCACTTACCCAGGCCGGCTGGAATCCCGCTCGAGATTTCGGCCCGCGCATCGTGGCTTTCCTGGCTGGCTGGGGCAGCATTGCTATTCCCGGCCCTTCGAACGGCTTCTGGGTGTACATCGTCGGCCCCATGGTCGGCGCTCCGGTCGGCGCCGCAGTCCACGAGTTCTTGCTCAGACTCGGCCTTCAACGCATCACTTCTACGAAGAATGGAAACGCGAGGGAAGAGATCCGGTGACCACGACGCTGTTCGTCTGCGTCCACAACGCTGGTAGAAGCCAGATGGCTGCGTCGATATTCAACTCGATGGCCGATCGCCTCGGCGTTCCAGTGAGCGCATCATCCGCGGGAACACAGCCAGCGGACCGTGTGCATCCAAACGTGGTGCATGTGATGGAGGAATGGGGCATAGACCTGACTCAATGCCGGCCCCAGCTCCTCACGGACGAAATGGGCACAGGCGCTCGCAGGGTAATAACGATGGGCTGTGAGATCGACGCTGAAGCCTGCCCTGCCCTCTTCATCAAGGGGATAGAGGATTGGGGACTTCCAGACCCGGCAGGTCAAGGCCTTGACGAGACCAGGGAGATTCGGAACGCGATCGCCAGGAAAGTTCTCGGCCTGATCCAGGAGATACTCGCTGAGGGTCAGGACGTTGCCCGCTAAACGACATTTCAGGCTACCGAATCGGACAATCGGCTAGATGTCGAAGTGGCCAAGTTCGGGCGCGGCGTTCAGAGTCCTTTCCAATATGATGAGGTCCTGTGGGCCACCCTGGATGTCCAGCACACGCCCCCTCAATACGGCGACCTCCTCGAATCCTGCACCCTGCGCGGCATTGATCGCGTCCTGCTGATGACCTGAGACGAGTTCGAAAACCAGGGAGTGAAGATCAAGGTCTCTTCCTATCTGAATCAACTCGTGGATCAGGCGCACACCAAGGCCACGCCTTCGATATGAAGGCTCGACGACCACTCTGATCTCGCCGACGTGTCGCCTGGCAGCCCGCCGGCTCCGGTGGAGTGTCGCATCGGCCAAAATGCGGTCGCCTGACTGGGCTACCAGCGGGATCGCCTGGTCCAAGTCGATGTGATCGGTGAATTCGGCGATAACCTCCGACGAGGCGACGTCGCTGTTCAAGTAGAACCGGTCTTCTTCCGGTACACGCAGGAAGAAACTCAGCAGCGCGTCCTTGTCACCCGGCTGGAGGGGTCTGATGACGACCTGTTCCCCATCGTACAAGGTCGCTGTGCTAGGAAACCTTCTGAGAATACCAGCAGTGGTCACAGTACGCTCCCGCTGTTCATTCGCCGTTGAACCTCTCGACCGTGAATTCGCCCACTGGGAGGTCTGTGCCGTTCTCAGTAATCAAGTCTGCAACAGCTTTGCCAAGGCCGGGACTTAGGAGAATTCCCTTCTTGCCGGCTCCGGTTGCCAGGTAGGCGTTGTCCCACCCGGGAGCTACCCCAACTATTGGCATCCAGTCGGGAGACAACGGCCTAAGGCAGGCAGTGTGAAGTACGACTTCAGCGTCAGCCATTGCTGGCATGAGTCGCACCGCCCCCTGCATCAACGTGGCACGGGCCTCTTCCGATGGCTCCAGATCGAAGCCCCGGTTCTCCTCGGTAGCGCCTACCCAGACCTGTCCATTCTCTCGACGGTTCAGGGATACTCCGCCACCCTGGAGGTCAGCAGGGATCGGCCCACTCGGCAGTGTCGTTCGTAGAATCTCACCCTTATAGGGCTCAACGGGCACGTTGACTCCGAGCCAGTCGCCCACCTGGGCCGACCAGGGGCCGGTTGCGAAGACTACGCTTCCACAAGCGATGTTTCCTTGCGAAGTCGCTACCGATGTGACTCTTTGGCCGTCAGAGTCAATTCCCGTCACTTCCGCATTGACGACTGTTGAACCAAGGGTCTCTGCTGCGCCAGAGAGGGCTTGTGTGTATCGCTCGCTGCTTAGTACGGCGTTTCCGCGGGTGTCAAGAGCCCATATCGCCTTGTATGCGATTCGGGGTTCCAACTCCCTAAGCTGGCCGGAGTCCAGCCACTCCCCGCTAAAGTCGGAATCGGCACGGTCAAAGATCTGCTGGGAGGTCCGCATTGCGTCGAGTTCGAAGCCATTAAATGCGACTCGTACCGACGATGTGATCTCGGGATGGAAGTCGATGCCTGAGCGGTCAATCAGGTCATCCCAGATGTTCTTGTGCATCCGAAACGAATCCATGGCAAGTGGACCAAGACGGCCTGGAATCCCAGCGCCCTCAAGAGGATTGAGGCCACCGGCTGAGTACCCGGAGGCGAAAGCCGCAATTCCCTCACGCTCAACAATCGTCGATGAGACTCCTGCCAATCCCAGGTAGTAGGCCACGGCACATCCGGCCGCTCCCCCACCAACTATGACTACGTCAGTCGTGTTCGTCGTCATGGTTCACCCTCCGAGTTGTGGCTCAATCATACACCCACGACGAGAGTATGCCACGTCACTTGCTAACGGATGACTTCTGTCCAAGGCTCTTCTTTACTGGCCTGCGTGCGCTGAATATGAGAACAGTAGCTACGGCGTACGCCCCGAGCGCATAGAACCAGATGACCGAGTAGCCGTCGGTAGCTCGAAACAGAAGCGCTCCGAACGTTGGGCCGAGTCCCAAGAATCCCATCTGGAACGGACCGGTGAGTCCGGTAATGGTACCGAATGATGCCCGTCCGAAGTATTGGGCAAGCATCATGCTCCCCAAGACATTCAGCCCGCCCGACGCGATTCCCCACACTATGGCGACGACGAATCCACCACTGCCTCCACCGGTTGGGATGAATAAGGCCGCTGTCACCAGAGTGACGGCTGTCGCCATCGTAGCGAGTATACGTGGCTGATATCGATCGGCCAGAACACCCCAGACTGGATTGACGAGAGCTCCCAGCAGCGAACTCAAACTCAACGCAATAACTGCGATTGGCTGGGATATCCCTGAATCGACCAAAAACGGCACCATCTGGAATCCCACCGTGCTGGATGTCAGGATTGTCAACATCTCTGCCGATACGATCAACCAGAAGGCAGAAGTCGCCAGGGCCTCGCCGGCAGACCAGCTTTCATCAATTGACGAAGTCCGGCCGCCACGACTAGATGCGGAAGATGAGGGCCGTATTGACCCGGAGCTCTCATCTCCGTCCGGCCTGAGGCCGATTTCTTCAGGTCTCTTCCTCATGATCAAGAAGAGCGGGACAACCAAAAGGATCGAAAATACCCCGAGAAGGCGGTAGGCTACACGCCAGCTCGACGCGGCAGCGATGACTGAAATGAACTGAATGTTGATCGCGCCACTGACTGGTCTGAATGTCGACACGAGTCCAATGGCCAGGTTCCTCTTGCGATGGAAGAAGTTAACTGCCACGGTTCTCGGCACAACGCCGACGAGCGCGGGATTGGCAATTGCCCTGGCGATCATGTATGCAGCGTAGAAGTGCCACACCTCGCGAATGCCCGCGAGGGCTATGAACGACACGCCGGCGATAAGCGCTGCGGGAGGCATGAGGCGTCTCGGACCGTGCTGGTCCACCAGGCGTCCAAATATGGGGGCGAGCAGGCCTGACATCCACGTTCCCGCGGTAACCGCAAATGCGATCGTGGACCTGTCCCAGCCGAGGTCCTCAAATATGAGGTTCTGGATGCCCCCTATTACAACCTGGGCAACGCCGGTGGCAGCATAGGTGCCCAGCGAGGCCATACCCAGAACCACCCACCCGTAGAAGACAGGTGTGCGTGGCGTCCATTCGACAAGTCTTCGGATTGCGCGCAAGTAGTCGATACCGTTGAACAGGTTGCGGGGCTGGAGTACAATACCGTCTAGCCTTACGATGTGGCAAGATGTCGTTGCGAGTCTGAATCACATCTACGCCGGTTTGCAGAGCCTATACTACGATCAAGGGGGCCGACGAATGTCCAGTAATGACCTCGCTCTGATCTCCCACCTGATGCGCCGTGCCGGATTCGGTGCAACCAGAGCCGAGCTTGAGGAGCTATCAACGAAGCCTTATGAAGAGGTGGTTGAAGGTCTACTCCATCCTGAGCAGGTGGAGGACCTCGCCGAGGATGCTCTCATGCGCTACAACATGGAGCTGTCCTATCACGATGCTGTCCAGCTATGGGCTGGCAGGTGGGTGTGGCGGATGATCAATTCCAGCCGTCCACTGGAAGAGAAGATGGCCCTGTTCTGGCATCACGTCTTTGCCACCGCCTGGTACAAGAGCGAGCACAGTCCGACGATCATCCGGCAGATTGACATGTTCCGTGAGGTCGGCATGACCGACCTGCAGACCATCCTCCTGGATCTGTCCAGGGACCCGGCCATGAATTACTGGCTGGACAACTGCGAGAACCACGCGGACCAGCCAAATGAGAACTGGGGCCGCGAGCTTCTCGAACTGTTCAGCATGGGGGTCGGCAACTACTCAGAAGACGACATCAAGAACGCGGCGCGCGCGTTCACGGGGTGGACGTTCACACAGCCGATCCCTCTATATCCGTTTGGGCACTACACGTCTGAGTTCAAGTTCATACCTGAGGACCACGACGATAGCGAGAAGACGTTCCTTGGTCACTCGGGGAACTTCAACGGCGAGGACATCATTGACATCGTCGTCCAGCAGGAGCCCACGTACAGGTTCATATCTCGCCACCTGTACAACTTCTTCGTCGCGGACGAGCCACAGGTGCCAGCGTGGAACATTGAGCCGCCCAACGACCCTGACGCCATTGACGCCCTGGTAAACGCTTTCCAGGAGAATGACGGGCAGATCAGGCCGGTGCTCAGAACGCTGTTCAATTCGGACTTCTTCAAGCAGGCTCAGTTCAAGAAGGTCAAGAATCCTGCCGAGCTGGTGGCTGGCACAATCAAGATGGTCGGCACATACGACGAGGTTCCCGCCCCCGGGCAGTCCGTTGGAGCCCTTGCCGGAGCGACGTCGGTCATGGGTCAGACGCTCATGAACCCGCCGACGGTCGAGGGCTGGCACACCGGTCACGAGTGGATCGACGGCGGCACACTCAACGAGCGAGTCAATTTTGCCGTCAACCAGTTCAATGACACGACCGCGCCGGGTGTCCAGGACATTATCTCGCGACTATCCCGGAGTGAATCGCTGACGCCCGAAGAGCTCGTAGACCAGTGCCTGGACCTTCTAGGCCCAATAGAAGTCGGCGAAGACACGAGAGGCGCGCTTGCGAGGTACGCAGATAGTGTCGGCGACGTGGACCTGAGCAGCGATCAGGCCATTACGGAAAACGCAGGAAAAGTCGCGCGAATGCTGCAGCTCATAGTGGCGTCGCGCGAGTATCAGTTCGCTTAGAACCGGCGTTCCTTAAGGAGGAATCAGTATGGCAGGTAATGGCAACGGAAAGTCTCCTGTCTTCGTCGTCGTGCAGTTGACCGGCGGCAATGACTTCATGAACACCCTCATTCCCTATACCAGCCCCGTCTATCACGACAACCGGCCGCTGGTGGGTATTCCGCAGGACCAGGTCCTGCCGTTGAATGACACACTCGCGTTCCATCCGCAGATGGGACCCTTCAAGGACCTCTACGACCGAGGCATGGTAGCGATCGTGCAGGGCATTGGCTATCCGAACTCCAACCGGTCCCACTTCAGGGGCATGGACATTTGGCACACGTGCGAGCCGTTCGAAGTGTCCACAATAGGTTGGCTAGGTCGCACGCTTCGCGAGATTGATCCAGAGGGCGAAAACCCGCTTACGGGCGTGAACTTTGGCGTGGGACTTCCCCGCGCGATGGCGATGCCGGGTGTGCCGGTGACCAGCGTGTCCAACCTGGACAACTACGGCCTCATGACGGGCATCGAGCTTGAGAACGAGCGCAACCAGGCTCTGGACATCTTCAGGCATATGTATGGACCAGCGATTGGCACCGGCCCGGTGATGGACTACCTGTCCCGCACCGGCCAGGACGTGCTAACCGGGGCCGACATCATTAAGGCCGCCCCTGAGCAGTACGAGTCCAGCGTCGAGTATGCCGATAATCCTATCGCGAAGAGCCTGAGGGACGTCGCCAGAGTGCATACCGCAGACCTCGGCACCCGCATCTTCTATACCCAGCACGGCGGGTACGACACTCACGCGAACGAGGTGCCGACGCATCCGAAGCTGATAGGTGACCTCTCCGGCGCCATTCACGACTTCTTCGACGATCTCGAAGAGCACGATGCCGACGACAACGTGGTCATGCTGGTGTTCACCGAGTTCGGGCGCCGTATCTATGACAACGGGTCGGGCACCGACCACGGCTCGGGAGGCGGAGCATTCATCATAGGTAAGCCTGTTGAGGGCGGTCTCTATTCAGAGTACCCGTCGCTTGAGCAGAGCCGCTGGGTCAACGGTGAAGACCTAGAGCACACCATCGACTACCGTGGCATCTACGGGACGATTCTGGAACAGTGGCTAGGTGTCGAAGCGGCTCCGATCGTACTCGGTCAGTACGAGCAGATTAACCCATTCAAGTAATGTCAACTCAGACTCCTCGGTGCCTGCCCGGATTTCAGGGCCGGTCCCGGGCCAGGAACTATCGTCAGAGGTGAACCAATGGCACGACCGTACGCCCTTCTGAGGTCTGGTTATCCGTACTACATGACTCTGGGGCAGCGTCGCGTGACGTCGAACCCGGTGGACATCGGATTCGGTGAAGAGAACGTCTACGTGCTTACTCGCGGCGGCCTCGGCACCGAAGTTCGAGTCATCAACTGGGACGATGAGAACCTCGGACTCCGAGGTACTGGCAACTTCACCTGGCCGACCGCGCTTCTGGTGGACGAGGACGAAAACCTCTACGTCTCTGACGAAGCCAAACACAACGTCACGATCATGGACAAGGACGGCACGGTACTGGACACGTGGGGCGAACACGGCTCTGGAGAAGGCCAGTTGGACCGTCCTTCTTCGATGCAGTTCGACGGAGACGGGAACATTGTCGTCTCCGACACGATGAACCACCGCATCCAGCGGTTCACACGGGACGGGAGTCATCTGCAAACCATCGACAACGGTCGGGGCAGCGCCGAGGGCGAGTTGAATATGCCCTGGGGCGTCGCGCTCGACGAGTTCGGAGACGTCTACGTTGCCGACTGGCGCAACGACCGCGTCCAGAAGTTCACTTCCAGCGGCGAGTTCGTCATGAGCATCGGCTCGAAGGGTGACGAGAGGGGCAAGTTCAACAGGCCAGCGTCAGTCGCAGTTGATGCGCACGGAGACATCTACGTAGCCGACTGGCTGAACGACCGCGTCCAGATGTTCAACGCCGATGGCCGATTCATAGAGCAGTTCATTGGCGATGCCAACCTCTCACGTTCGGGAAGACAGTACATATTGGCAAATGCGATCACCCTCAGGCTGCGTGAGATGGCGGACCTTGAGCCCGTGAGGCGGCTCAGCGCGCCATGTTGCGTCAGGGTGGACTCGGAGTTCCGGCTGTTCATCTGCGACTTCGGCCAACACCGTATCCAGATCTACAAGAAGGAAGCCTACGAGCTCTCCGAGGACCAGATCGCTCCCCCGATGAGGAATCCGATTCTCTTCACGACGTAGGACAAGAGTAGACAGTGACTAAAATAGGGGCGGACCCGTGTGGACCCGCCCCTTTTCGTATTTGGAGGTGAGCTAATGCCATCCTTTGAGTTTGATCCATATGGTTCCGCGACCTCGATGCTCCTAGGCCTCCGGAACGGCGCCATTTCGTCCGCGGAACTTCTTGAGAATCACCTTAACCGTATTGAGCAGGTCAACCCGGAGCTCAACGCGATCGTTACGCCGAACTACGAGGAAGCCCTTGAGATTGCGCATGATGCTGACTCCTGTCGGTCACGAGGCGAGGACGCTCCACTTCTGGGTCTTCCTCTCACCATCAAGGACTGCATTGATGTCGCTGGGCTCGTTGGGACAGCCGGCGTGGAGGCATTCGCAAACCGCATACCGGAATCCGACTCTCGGCTGGCGGCTCGGGTAAGGGAGTCCGGCGGAGTAATCATGGGCAAGACCAATGTTCCTCCCTACGCGGCCGACTGGCAGTCTTCAAACCCTGTCTTCGGGCGTACGAACAACCCTTGGGACCTCAGTCGGACACCTGGAGGCAGCACCGGAGGTGGCGCGGTCGCGGTAGCCGCAGGTCTCACGCCATTTGAATTCGGCAGCGATATAGGGGGTTCGATTAGAGTCCCGGCCGCGTTCTGCGGCATCTATGGCCATAAGCCGAGCGAGACCGCTCTTGCCCGAAGTGGACACTTCCCTGGCACACCTCTACCGAACCCAGCCGCAACTATGGCCGTTCAGGGGCCCCTGGCTCGGACGGCCGACGACCTCGCGCTCGCGCTAGGCGTGGTCGCAGGACCGGACATTGGTGAAGATGTCGCGTGGAGACTCGAGATTCCGCCGCCGAGACACGAACGACTCTCAGAGTTTCGCGTTGCGGTGCTGCCTCCAATCGAGTGGCTCGCAGTGGACAACGGGATTCTTGCTGCTCAGGAACGGTTGGTAGAGTATCTTGCCGGCAGCGGCGCGAAGGTCGAGGTAACTCAACCCGAAATCTTCGGTGACCTGCGGCGTCATCACAGGGTCTATTCGTCAATTCTGGGTCTAATGACATCCTCGGGGAGCGCTGAGCAGAGAAGGCACTTGGCTGGCAACATGCGGTCGACCGGCGACGAGTTTCAGATCGCAATGGCCAACGGAATCGAGGCAACTGGCTTCGATTTCATGGGGTGGCTCCAGGAGAGGGAGCACTTCCGGGCATCTTTTCGGGAGTTCTTCAGAGACTGGGATGTGCTAATCGCCCCGATCACCATTGTGCCGGCGTTTCCACATACGGACGCCCCGTGGCCCAGGCGAACTGTCGACGTTAACGGGACAGTTGTATCGTACGGACGACAGACCGTGTACCCAGCAATCGCCACCCTATGCGGTCAGCCGGCGACGGCGTTCCCGGCTGGCAGGTCCCATTCAGGACTGCCAATCGGACTGCAGGCAATCGGCCCCTACCTTGAAGACCATACGCCGATTCGTTTTGCCTCACTGCTGGAGGCAGAGTTTGAGGGATTTCAGCCTCCCCCAGACTTCGCCTAGTACAGCTACCGCCGTCTTGTACGACCTATGAGTGCCGTGAGGGCCAGAATCCCGCTAACCAGGCCGACTCCGGCAATGCAGGCGAATCCTGCCAGCAACGCCTGGACGTCCCAACCGGTGACAATCAGGGACCTGAGTGCATCCAACAGGTACGTCACCGGATTGAAGGTAGCCACGGTCGCCAGCCAGCCGGTCATCGCCTCCTTGGGGACGAAAACCGTTGTCAGGAAGACGAACGGGAAGAACAGCAGGAAGCTGGAGTTCACGGCCGCCGGATTGCCGGTCTTGAGCGCAATTGCGTATGGGAATCCGGTGAAGACCAGGCCCCAGAGGCCGGACATGAACACGAACAGCAGCAGCCCAAGTGGGCCAGATGCGAACGTGACGCCGACCAGGAATCCAATAGCAATCACTGGCAGGGTAAGCACAACCACCAGTGTGAAGTCTGCGACCGTGAGACCCAGTAGCAACGCAAGGCGACTGACGGGAGTCAAGGACAGCCTGTCAAAGTAGCCAGTCTGGATGTCGGTTACGAGGGTCACAGCCCTGGAGATTCCTGTCACCGCGAAGATGATGGCCACTGGAAGCTGGAAAGCCTTGTAGTCAACTCCAGGAATCCGCTCCGCCATGTCCTGAAGCGCGCCAACATTGATGGCAAAAAAGAAGACAGGGATCAGAAGCGCCGGATATATGGCTTCAGGATCACGAGGGATCGATCGAAGTGCTCGAATGGCGACAGAGACGACGTCTGAAAAGAACCCGGCGCGGCGCGCGCGGATTTCTGTACGTGCGAGGACTGCTTGACTCAATGCATAAACTCCGGTGGATGATTAGAGTGTTGAATACAGGAATGGAACGGTTCAGGGTACTGCCGAAGCTTCATCTTCAGACTCGGCCTCTTCCTCCATACGGGCTCCGGCAACGCTGAGGAACACATCGTCGAGCGTCGGCGTGCGAAGTATGATCTCGCTCACGTCAACCTCCCGCTGGGCCAGGGCCAATGCAACGCTGCTTATGGCTGCCGCTCCATTGGATACCTGGATGAGCACTTCGCTTCCCCGCGTTTCGACGCCGACTACACTGTCCAGATCAGTTACGGCTTCCCGAGCTTGATCAGCCTGACCGTCCACCTGGGCAATGATCACGTCATTTCCCAGCGAGCGCTTGAGTTCCGAAGGGGTGCCTTCGGCCATCAGTCTGCCCTTGTTGATGATACCCACCCTGTCCGCGAGTTCATCGGCTTCTTCCAAGTATTGGGTTGTAAGGAAGATCGTAACTCCTAGGTCATTGTTTACACGTTGAACTTCCTCCCAGACCCGCGTGCGGCTGATCGGGTCAAGCCCGGTGGTGGGTTCGTCCAGAAAGAGAATCTGAGGATTGTGAATCAGCGCGGCTGCGAGGTCGAGCCTTCGCTTCATCCCTCCTGAGTAGGTGCCCACGAATCTGTCGATGGCGTCGCCGATGTCTATCAGATCTGCGAGGTCTTCGAGACGCTGGTTGACCTCGCGGCGAGAGAGCCCGTAAAGCCTGCCCTGGAGACGCAGGATTTCTCGTCCAGTCTGCTTGGGATCGAGAGCAGCGTCCTGGAGAGCTGCGCCGATTCTCAACCTAATGTCGCTCGACTGCCTGACGAGGTCGTACCCGGCCACTACTCCTCGACCAGTGGTCGGCATCAGCAGAGTGATAAGCATCCGGACCAGCGTGGTCTTCCCTGCTCCATTCGGTCCGAGGAATCCGTATATCTCCCCTTCGGGTATCTCCAGGTCAATACCATCGACTGCCTTAACATCTCCGAAAGACCGAGCGATACCCTCCGTCCTTACTGCGTATTCCATGCGTTGTGTGGGCCTCCGTTTATGACATTTTCAGTACAAGCGTTCTCAGTCAAGACTAGCATTTGAGAAGATGCGGCATCAATGGCAAAAGCGATGAGATTTCAGCAGCTTTTCTGCGACTGCCGGATTTCTCTAGGACTCCTGCCAGCGGAGCTTCCAGAGTCCGGCCCCAAGGCACACGACAGAGAAGACAGCCAGAATTGCCACTTCAAGGAACACGTCAGGCTGGCCTGAGAGGGACTTCATCATGCCGTCGGCAGCGTATCTCAGGGGGGATACCCAACCGAACGCGCGCATAAGCGCCGGGGCCTGTTCCATGGGGAAGTACACCGGGCTGACCAGCGCCATGAAGACACCAAGGAGGTTGGACATGATCCCTCCGACTTCAGGCGACGGGGCGTAGCTCACCACCAGGAGGGTCAGCCCGGACATCGTCAGGAGGACCGTCAGCACAATCGGCAGGAACGACCATGTGAACGTAAAGTCAACGCCTGCGATCAGTGCCACTATCAACAGGATGCTCACCGCGGAGCCAGAGAGGACCGCGCCAACGCACAGGATTCCGCCAGCGTAGGCGAAGCGGGAAACCGGCATTGTGATAATGAGCTTGAGACGGCCCTGAAACCTGTCGAAGATCACACTTTGGCCGAGCATGGACGTCGTAAGCATGGTAGACCCAAATACGATTGTGCCGATCATTGCCCTGCGAATGGCGTCGGGATGGTCGGGTGCCAGGGCACTGGCGAAGTAGAACATTCCGATTGGAAACACGAGAGTTCCCATCAGGTACCAGTACCAGCTGCGTTTGAGCAGTATGAACCGAATCTCAAAGACGCTGGATACATCACTTAGGAACTTAGAGGGGCCAGTAGTGAGCGTCACCGCTGCCGCACCTTCAATTCGGTCTGGGCTACCCATCATGCCCAGTTCCGTCAGTCAGAGCCAGATAGACATCTTCGAGCGTCGTGCGGCCAACGCTGTATTGGCGTATACCCATCTGCCTCACGCGGTCGACAAGCTCTCTGTCATCTGTGCCAAAGATGGTCTCCGCAGCACCGTTCATGCCATCGACGGTGTACGTAATCTTGAAGTCGAATCCCCTGGAAGAGCGCAGGTTTGAGACAGTGTCCAGGGCCAGTAGACTCCCCTGCGAGATGATGCCCACGCGATCACAGAGCGCCTCGGCCTCCTCCATGTAGTGGGTGGTCATGAGGATCGTCGTCCCGCGTTCCCTGTAGTCACGCATCAGGTCCCACATGTCACGACGCGACTGTGGGTCCAGACCGGTGGTAGGTTCATCCAGCACGATCAATCCGGGATCTGCGATCATTGATATACCGACCATTACTCGCCGCCTGAGGCCGCCGGATAGCTTAACGGTGGTCACATTCCTGTACTCTGCCAGCCGCAGGTCGCTCAGAAGGTCTTCAGCGCGACTCCTTGCGTCACCAGACGAGAGTCCTCTCAGCTTCCCGAAAATCCTCAGCGTTTCGTACACGGTGAGCAACTCAAAGAGCTGAGCTTCCTGAGGGACTACTCCCATCAGGTTCTTGACACCAATGGGGTCGGATGCCACATCCACTCCGAACACGTGGATGTTACCCGAAGTCGGCAAGAGCTCAGTGGTGATCTGCCTCACCAGAGTGGTCTTCCCTGCCCCATTGGGCCCCAGGATTCCAAGCATCTCTCCCGGGTGTGCCGTAAACGAGATGTCCCTGTTGGCGTAAGGGCCGGACCTGTAACGCTTGTTAATGCAGTCAACTGAGAGGGGGAGATTTGATGCTGGCACTGGATTCTGTTGCTCTATTGTGCTTCTCTTAGGAATTGTCCTTATTGCCGTGGGAGTTCAAGTCGTGGACTCTAACCGAGTTTAGCGGAGTGCTGGCGAATTCTCATCTGAGGGTGATGGGAGCCGACTGGTAGACTCGGAATCTCGCAAGCGAGATTGGCTGTTTGCTAGAATCCTTTGAGGCTTTCGTGGGCCACGTCTGGTCCGTCTCTCGCCCAATTCTAAGAGTTCTGGAGTAGTGCAATGAACCTGCGTATTCCCGGTCCGATTCCCGTGCCGGAAGACATCCTGGAGGATATGTCTCGCCCGATGATTAACCATAGGGGGCCAGAGTACAAGGACCTCCTGCTGGGTACGACAGAACGCCTGAAGCGTGTCTTCGAGACTGACGGTGACGTTTGGATTATCACAGGGTCTGGGACCGCGGCGATGGAGGCGGCGGTCGTGAACACGCTGTCGCCGGGCGACAAGGTCATCAATGCGACGATCGGAGTCTTCGGAAACAGGTTCACGGACATCGCCAGCGCTTACGGCGCCGAGGTGAACACGCTTGAGTTTCCATTTGGTGAGGCGATTGACCTCGATGTGCTGAGGTCGGCGCTCGAGGTCGACCCTGACGTCAAAGCGGTCACCGTGACCCATAACGAGACGTCCACGGGCGTTGCCAACGACCTCGAGGCAGTTGCAGGCGTAGTGAAGGGTGAGTTTGACAAACTGCTAATCGTAGACGGGATCAGCAGCGTGGCTTCCATACCCATTTCCTCAGACGCCTGGGGACTGGACGTTGTCGCGACAGCCTCCCAGAAGGGTTGGATGCTGCCACCAGGGCTAGCCTTCATGAGCTTTAGCGAGCGAGCTTGGGAAGCTCACGCAGAGTCCCGTATGCCCAAGTTCTATCTGGACATGGCCCAGTACAAGAAGTACTACGAGATTGGCCAGCCACCCTATACACCTTCAGTGTCAGTCATGTTCGCACTCGACAACGCACTCGATCAACTGCTTAGCGAGGGTATGGGGTCAGTCTACGAGCGCCACGCTGCCATAGGGCAGTTCACGAGAGATGGTGTGCGAAGTCTCGGGCTTGAGCTCTTCGCCAAGGACGAGAGATACGCATCTAACACTGTTACCGCTGTCAGCATTCCTGACGGTGTTGATGCCGGTGAGCTGGTTGGTAAGCTTCGCACCGAGCACAACGTGATCATATCCGGCGGTCAGGCTTCGCTGGCAGGACAGATTTTCCGCATTGGCCACATGGGGAAGACAACGGAGTCTGACATCGAGGAAACTATCGAGGCGCTGAGGGCAGTTCTGACCAGCAGCTAGCAGCCAGTCGATTAGAACCATCAGATAAAAGGAACGGGCGGGCCATGTGCCCGCCCGTCTGGTTTCACTCCAGCTTCGAATCAGTTAGTCGCCCACTGGTGCGGGCGCCGGCGGCGCGGGGGCAATTGGAGGCGCGTCCGGTTGGGGTCCTGGATCATCCTCGGGGCCAGAGTCAGGCCTCTCGTCCGTGGCCTCCGGCGGAGTCTCCCACAGAGTGTTCAACTCGTCCACCTCAATCGTCTCGAACTCGATTAGGTACTCAGCGAGCTGCTCCAGCTTGGGCATGTGCTCCCTGATGACCTCAGTAGCTATGTTGTATGAAGTGTCGATGATGTCGTGAACTTCGGAGTCGATGGTCTCTGCGATCTTGTCCGAGTAGTCGCGCTGCTCGGAGATCTCGCGGCCGAGGAATACCATCTCTTCCCGCTTTCCGAAGGTCCGAGGGCCGAGCTTCTCGCTCATGCCGTAGCGCGTCACCATCTGACGTGCGATGTTCGTGGCCTGCTCGATATCGCTGCCCGCGCCGGTTGTTAGCTGATTGAACACCAGCTCCTCGGCGACACGACCGCCAAGGGCGGCGGCGAGCATATCCGAGAACTGGGCGCGCGTCCAGAGATTGCGGTCCTCCTCTGGCAGGTAGCGGGTGTGACCTCCACTCTGGCCCCTGGAGACGATGGTTACCTTGAACGGGTTGTCAGCATTGGGAAGGACGTGAGCAACCAGAGCGTGGCCTGCCTCGTGGAATGCCGTGATCCTCTTCTCTTCTTCAGTGACTGCGCGGCTCTTGCGGGCCGGTCCAAGCAGGACCCTGTCTATGGCCTCCGTAAACTCTGAGAGCGCAATCAGTTTCTTGGTGCGTCGGGCAGCAAGTATGGCCGCCTCGTTAACAAGGTTCGCAAGGTCCGCTCCACTGAATCCAATTGTCTGACGTGCCACTCGCTCAAGGTCCACGTCCTCATCCAATGGCTTCCCGTTCGCATGGACCTTCAGTATCTCTGTCCTACCCTTCAAGTCAGGGTTGTCAAGTATCACCCTGCGGTCGAACCTGCCGGGGCGCAGCAACGCAGGATCCAATATGTCCGGCCGGTTCGTCGCCGCCATCACGATCACGTTCGTTCCAGTGTCGAACCCGTCCATCTCAACCAGGATCTGGTTCAGGGTCTGCTCTCGCTCGTCGTGACCTCCTCCAAGTCCTGCCCCACGGTGCCTTCCCACTGCATCTATCTCGTCAACGAACACAATGCACGGTGCGTTCCGCTTAGCCTGGTCGAACAGGTCCCGCACCCGACTCGCTCCCACTCCAACAAACATCTCTACGAACTCTGATCCGCTGATGTTGAAGAACGGAACTCCAGCCTCTCCTGCTACCGCACGTGCCATCAGAGTCTTACCAGTCCCAGGAGGCCCCACCAGCAACACTCCCTTAGGGATCTTCGCTCCCAATGCCAAAAAACGCTCTGGGAACTTCAGAAACTCTACAACCTCCTGCAACTCCTCCTTCGCCTCCTCTACCCCAGCAACATCAGAGAAACTCACCTGCGGACTGTTCCCCATGAACATCCGCGCTCGACTTCTCCCGAAACTGAACGTCTGGTTCGTGTTCCCCTGCGCACTCCTCATCATGAACAGAAGTATCGCCCCAAAGAAGATCAACGGCAGGAAGTTGAACAACACCCCCAACAGCGACGACAGTCCACTCTGTCCACGTGAGATGATCTCAACGTTCGACGTCGTAAGGTCCACTCCACCACGCTGGAGTATCTCCACTATCGAAGACCCACTCTCCTTGCGCGACATCAGCGTCTCTCCTGAGGTCGTCACAATCGTCAGGCTGTCCCCCTTTACCTCGATGGTCGAGACGTTGCCCCGGGCGGTCATCGCGACCACGTCGTTTATCCCGATCTCCTGGTCGCCTCCTACTGCGCCAGAAAGCAGGTTCACTACGATCGCTACTATCGCCACCGTGATCAGTAGATAGATAAAGCTGTTTCTAAGCCGACGCGAGCCCATTCACCTCTCCAAGGGGTTGTACGTGCGTCAATCGAGCCTGATTAATCCTGCACGTTCTATTCATCTTACATTACGAGGCGAGTGGCGGCAAAAGATTTAGGGTTCTCTCAACGGAAAATGCTCGCCATAAAGTCGGGACGTGTGGGTTATAATGAGCCTGATCGAAGATGCCGGAGATGATCGAGTGACAAACGTCGACACGAAGACATTTCGAGACATAGATTCGGAAGTGGAACACCTCGCCGATGAGGACCTGCTGGAAATGTACCGGCAGATGGTACTCGTACGAACGCTGGACGAGCGTATCTGGATGCTGAACCGCCAAGGCAAGGCCGCCATAGTTGCCTCGTCACAGGGGCACGAGGCTGGACAGATTGGCAGCGTTCGGGCGTTACAACCCGGCAAGGACCAGTTCTACATATACTATCGCGACCTCGCTGTCATGCTGACTCTCGGGATGACTCCGATAGAGATAATGTCTGGATTTCTGGCCAAGGCCGGGGAACCGCTCAGCGGCGCCAGACAGTTCCCGACTCACGGGGCATATCCCGAGCTGGGCTTGATTAACCTCTCCAACGTAGTAGGAACGCAGATACCACAGGCAGTAGGCGCGGCGCTCTCCACCAAGATGCGGGGTGAAGACAATGTCGTCATAACGTACTTTGGAGACGGCGCCTCGAGTGTTGGTGATTGCCACGAGGCAATGAACTTCGCGGCCGTGCACAAGCTGCCGATCATATTCTTCTGTGAGAACAATAAGTACGCGATCTCAGTGCCGCTGTCCAAACAGATGGCAGTGGACAGTATCGCGTCTCGGGCAGAGGGCTACGGGATGCCGGGGATGGAAGTGGACGGCTGCGACATAGTCGCCGTGTTCGAGGCAACTTCGGAGGCGGCAAGGCGGGCACGGTCCGGCCAGGGCCCCAGCATGATAGAGGCCCATGTCGAGAGGTATCTCCCCCACACCTCCGACGACGACGATACGAGGTACAGGGCATCGGAGGAGATCGAAGAAGCAAGGAAGCGGGACCCACTGGTCGTGCTCGCAACGCAGCTACGCGAGGCCGGAGTGCTGACTGACGACCTTGACAGTGAGTTCAGAACCGAGGCACTTAGAGTCGTCAATGAGGCCACGGATGCAGTCGAGTCCGCCCCATACCCTGAGGCGGACGACTTCCGTGAACACGTTTACTCACAATAACGATAACTCAACGTACTTGCGACAGAATGGCCATCTGCATTTCGCAGCAATCTGAAAGGAGCCCCTAATAGCTGAACTAAGCGTTATAGAGGCCGTGAGGGAGGCAATGCGCGAAGAGATGCGTCGCGACGACAGCGTGTTCGTCATGGGCGAGGACATTGGCGCACGAGGTGGCGTGTTTCTTGCGACGGAGGGGTTCGTTGAGGAGTTTGGCGACGCCCGCGTGATCGACACTCCCCTGGCGGAGTCGTCGATTGCTGCAATTGCGCTCGGGGCAGCCATGCACGGGCTGAGGCCAATTGCGGAGATAGAGTTCGCGGACTTCATCTGGCCAACTTTCAATCAGATTGTCGGCGAGGCGGCCCGTGTGCGGTACGGTACGAATGGCAAGCTCAGCGTCCCAATGGTGATGAGAGCCCCACAGGGCGGAGGCGTGCGGGGCGCCCTCTATCATTCACAGAGCGCGGAGGCCTACTTCGCCCACACACCAGGACTCAAGGTCGTCACTCCCGCTACTCCGTATGATGCGAAGGGACTGCTCAAGAGCGCGATTAGGGACGACGACCCAGTCGTATTTCTCGAACATAAGCGGACATACAGGCTGGTAAGGGGCGAAGTTCCCGATGACGATTACACCGTCCCAATAGGAGTAGCCGATGTGAAGATGGCAGGCGAGGACTTGTCTATTGTCACATATGGCCTCATGGTCCACCACTGCCTTGAGGCGGCACGAGATGTCGCCGCGGAAGGCATAAGCGCAGAAGTTATCGACCTCAGAACGGTGAGGCCAATTGATCGTCAGACGGTACTGGACTCGGTCATGAAGACCGGAAAGGCGCTGATAGTTCACGAGGACACGAAGGCAGGAGGCATTGGAGCAGAGGTGGCAGGCATAGTTTCGGAAGACGCTTTTGAGTACCTCGACGGACCTGTTACCCGTCTGGCTGGCCCCGAGGTTCCAGCCATGCCTTTTGCCCCCACACTCGAGGCCAAGTTCATGCTCAGCACCGAAAAGATCGCCGCGGCGATTCGCCGCCTTGCGGCATACTAGACACGAGCTTCAGTCTTATGATTATCGAACTGCCACAGGTTGGAGAGTCAGTAACCGAGGGAGTGATTGGGAAGTGGCTTAAGACCGTTGGCGACAGGGTGGAACGCTACGATCCTCTCGTAGAAGTGGTCACCGATAAGGTGAACTTGGAGATGCCATCCCCTGCCGCTGGGACGCTTACCGCAGTGCTGGTGTCAGAAGGCGACACGGTCCCGATGGGTGCCCCGATCGCGGAGATGATGGTCGATGGTGAGGTAACTGTCGACGCTCCTTCAGTGCCGAGTGTTGAAGCCCCCAGACCAGTTGCACAACCCGCCGCTGACCGGATTGGGACACTGCTCAAAGATGTCGCGCCGGTAGGTCCAACCGGATCAGGTGGGCCGATCTCCGCCGATGACTCTCCCAGCTCGAGTCGGCAGCCCCGTCGGCGCCGATATTCACCTGCGGTACTGCGTCTCGCCGAAGAACGGGGAGTCGATCTCGACGAGATCCAGGGAACCGGTCTGGGCGGTCGGGTGACGCTCAAAGACGTCCGTGCATTCATTGCTCAATCAACAGTTGCCTCAGATTCAATCGAAGAGGCTCCTAGCCATCATCCAGTCCGTTCGGATGAAGACGAGGAGAGAGTACCACTTACTCCCGTGCGACGAATGATCGCTGAAAATATGGTGCGGAGTGCCACAGTGATTCCACAGGCGTGGACACTTGTTGAAGTTGACGTGAGCGGCCTGGTGGGACGCAGACAGGCGATCCGAGATGACTTCCGCGAGAGAGAAGGCGTCAACATCACCTACCTTCCATTTGTCATGAAGGCGGTAGCCGAGTCGCTCAAGGAGAACCCGCTGCTCAACTCATCCTGGGATGGGGACGCCATACTCTACAAGAGACGAATCAACATCGGTATCGCCGCCGCTGCCCCGGACGGTCTGGTCGTCCCTGTAGTTCACGACGCCGACACCATGAGCGTTGCTGGCCTCGCCCGGAAGATAGACGACCTCACGACGCGCGCACGGAGGGGACAACTGAAGTTAGAAGATGTCCAGGGCGGCACATTTACTTTGAACAACACTGGAGTCCTCGGCTCAGTTTTGAGTCAGCCCCTGGTCAACTTCCCGCAGGCTGCGATTTTAACTACTGAGGCTATCGTGAAGCGCCCGGTGGTTGTCGGGGATGCAATCGCGATCAGGTCGATGATGAACCTGTGTATGAGCTTCGACCACAGGATTATGGACGGCGCCGAGGCAAGTTCGTTCATAAACTCGGTTAAGCGGCGGCTGGAGTCAATCGGCCCTGATACGGGCGTATACTGATTGCCACGACATTCGATTGACGTGAATACAACCTCTGCACCCCCGCTGGATGTCATCGAACTAGGGCTCGTGCCTTACAGAGAGGCCTGGGATTTCCAGCTGCAAGTGCACTCGCAGGTCGCAGACCGTCAAAGACCTGATACTCTGCTTCTGCTGGAACATCCTCACACGTTCACGCTCGGAAGACGGGGGCGCACTGAAGACATCCTGATCGATCAGACGGAACTCGAACGGCTTGGCATCGAGGTGTACAACACCGATCGGGGCGGAGAAGTGACGTACCACGGGCCGGGCCAACTCGTCGGCTATCCAATCATCGATCTCAGGCGCTGGGGTGGCGGACCTCTGAAGTACGTAAGAGCGCTGGAACGAGTGCTACTGGGCACGCTAAAGCAGTTTGGAATCTCCGGAGGTTTGGAAGGACACCCAACCGGCGTGTGGGTCGACGACAGGAAAATCGCCGCCATCGGCGTGAAGGTGGGGCGTCGCGTTACTACTCACGGGTTTGCGTTGAACGTGTCGACCGACCTAGGGTTCTTCAAGCACATTGTGCCTTGCGGAATGCCACTTGCTCGAGTGACATCGATGGACCGAGAACTAGGAGATGTCATTCGCCCAGGAGACGTGAGCGGGGTCTTGGTGCAAGAGTTCGGTCGGGTCTTCAGGTTCTCTCCAGAGTTCTCAAAGGTGTCGTATAATCCCGAGGAAATTGTCTCAGCCACAGACTGAGGAGAACATCTCATGTGCACATACGTAACTGAACAGGCCAAGATCGACGGGAGCGGTAAGGGTCAGCGTGGCTGGTTCAAGCTGACAGATGCAAGAGTCTACTATGACCACCCCTTCCATTCACCGGACGACCATACCCTGAACATCGACTTTGTTAATGAAGAGCTTGGACTGGACGCCCGGATTCCAGTAGAGCTGACCGCCGAGTCGGCTCGTGCATTGGTCCAGGCTATTGAGGCGGCGCTAGAATCTGGCGAGTATCTGCATCAGGGATAGCGGTACTCGCGGATCCCCCTAACAAGCCACCAGACCAGGATAACGACGACTACTGAGATTAATCCTCCCAGAATCATCGTCCGGTCGGCTCCGATCTGCTCGGACATGAAGCCCACTTCGAACGTTCCCAGGTTGTTTGCGGTCATCGCGCTGACGGAATGAGCGCTAACTGCGCGTCCTCGCATGTGGTCTGGTGTCGTTAGCTGAACAGTCGTCTGTCGGGTAGTCATACCAATCGCATCTGTCGCCCCGAGGCCGGCGATCAAAAGTGTCCCGAGCCACAGCGACGTGGTAAACCCAAAGGCGGTTATGAGCACGGCGTACAACAGGGTGGCGTAAAGAACCAGCATACCCTTGGCCCTGAAGTTCGCCAGGAAAAGCACCGAAAAGGTGCCTACAACCCCTCCCAGCGAGTTGGCCGCGGTCATGACCCCAACTGCCCCAGGGCCTGCCTTGAACATCCTGTCCACTATGAGCGGCAGGATCTGCCTGTAGAAGGTGACGACCGTAACACCAATGTCCAGTAGGTAGAGCCCCGGCAAAATCGGGTGCCGCATGACGTACACGGCCCCCTCCCAGATTCGCCTGAGAACCGATTCGTCACTCACCTGTGGCTCAGCCGGCGCCACCTGGGCTCTGATCATCAGGGGCATCAAGGATGCCGGAAGCGCAAACAGAGCCGATGCAACAAAAGCGGCTGTAGCATCCAGGGTCTCGACCACCAGGGCGAAGGCGAGCGGAGCGGCAATCGCACCAATCTGGAATGTCGCCTGATTGGACGTAACGGCGTGCATGAGATGCGATCTTGGGACGATGTTCGCCGTTATGGCTGAGCGAGCCGGACCGCCCAACACGCTGGAGACGCCCAGAACGGCGGTAACGGCATATATGTGCCATGGCTCCAGTCTGTCAGTCGCGCCAAGAATTGCGACCAACGCCATGAACACGAAACTGAAGGACTGCGCGACGGCGATCAGCTTCTTGCGGTCCCATCTATCCGCCAGCGCCCCACCGTACAGAATCGCCGGGAGCTGCACGGCAAGCTGCACTACGCCAAGCAAACCGAGCTGAAGTCCTGAGCCCGTAACGTCATATAGCCACACGCCAGTGGCCAGCATCCGCATCTGCATGGTCATCAGTCCGCAGACAGACGAGATCCACAAGATGCGATAGTCCCGAAATGCGAATGCTGACCACGGTCGGAGTGGACGTTCCGGCCTTCTACCTTCGCCCCTTCGTCGGCCGCGCAGGCGATCTAATGCCACTTTGATACGTAGGTGAAATTGATCAAGTGAAAGGTCTTCATCTGGCGGCTGGCATTATACAGCAGGAAGATGGGGGCAGACATGGCAATGAGAGCTATCCGCAGACTCCTCTAATACTTTAGTACTAGATGAAATACATAGTCTGCCTGACCCGAAAATCGACCAAACGTACACCAGCGAATCATGAAGTCTGGCGATGTGTCATTTCCATGTACGACCTAGAGTTATATGCGGAATCAACATTCTAAATCCAATTCTGGAGTCGGAAGGAACACATCATGTTAAGAATAGACAGTAGTGAGAACTCAAGGATAAACAGGGGAGAGAACCTGTTCGCGGTCGGCCAATTCGGTGCTGGCGCGTCCGGTAACGACAACCTGGGCCAGAGTGGCGAGAGGTTTCCGCAGGTGAGACTGCAGCTCCGCGGCTGCGAAAGGTGTGGGGGAGACGTGACAAACGAACGTGACTGGGACGGCGACTACATTCGCTGCCTCCAATGCGGGTGGTACAAGGACGCCCCCGGCGACGCGGTCACCGACCTTGTCGACTCAGTGATGGCAAGGCTTCTCGCGGAGATGGAACAGCCTCGTGCGAGCTAAATGTAGCAACACCGCATCCCCCTCCTAAGACCCCCTTCTACTCACTACAGTGGAAGGGGGTCTCTTCTTTACCGGGCTCTGAGTCCACTTGTATACTCCCACTGGACGCTGCAAACCTAGTGGAGCTGGAGGTTTAGCCATCGAAGAGACCCGACTACGGGCGGTGCTGGAGGCGCTGAAGAGGGACGACCTGAACGTAGATCAGGTCGTGTCACAGTTGCGTGACCTTCCCTACGAGGACCTCGACTTTGCCAAGGTGGACCATCACCGGGCGATCCGACAGGGATTCCCGGAGGTGGTGTTTGGACAGGGCAAGACACCTAAGCACATAGCCGAGATTTCAGCCGCTGTGCTTTCTCATTCCGACAGATTGCTCGTGACGAGGGCTGCGCCCGAGGCATACGAGGCCACGGTGCAAAGTGTCCGCGATGCAAAGTACGATCCCATGGCCAGGTGCATCGTAGTTGATCGCAGGCCCGACACCACTGGCGTCCCCGGCGTCTCTGTCCTGTGCGCCGGGACATCCGACCTTCCCGTAGCCACAGAAGCGGCCATTACTGCTGAGCTGATCGGCTGCGAAGTAGAGCGGATAACCGATGTCGGCGTATCGGGAATTCACCGCCTGCTGGACCACCTCCCTAGACTCCGCAAGTGTCGCGCCCTAGTTGTTGTCGCTGGCATGGAGGGCGCCCTACCCTCTGTGGTCAGCGGCCTTGTGGACGTACCTGTGATCGCCGTACCTACAAGTGTGGGATACGGCGCCAACTTTGACGGACTTGCACCTCTGCTAACTATGCTGAACAGCTGTGCGCCCGGAATAGCGGTCGTGAACATCGACAACGGCTTCGGCGGCGGTTACATGGCGGCGACGATAAACCTGACATCGAGACGAGAGAGAATCGACTGATGGCACGAGAATTCGAGTCAGATGAGACTGAACTGCTTGCAATGCCCCTTGGGATCGCCGCACCTCAGACCTTCCCGGATGGAGAAGTCGACCTCGACTTGATCCGGCGATACGCAACGCGCGCCGAGGAACTCGGCTATCACAGCCTGTGGGTGGTCGAGCAGCTAATTGGCTCTACCCCAACGCCGGAGCCTGTAACATTCCTCTCCTATCTTTCCGCGGTAACTGAGCGAATCAGGCTTGGCTCAGCAGTAGTCATAGCCACCACTCGCAACCCTGCCCTGCTGGCCAAGCAGCTCAGCACAGTTGATGTCCTTAGCGGAGGCAGACTTATCGTCGGCACCGCCCTTGGGGGGCGGCCCTGGACCTATCCCCTCTTCGGTGGCCCGTCCGGTAGGCGCGTGCGACACTTCACCGAGTCCATCGGTGTAATGAAAGCGTTGTGGACACAGGAGAGGGCCGAGTTCAATGGCGATCTCTGGCAGTTGGACGGCGTTCCAATGAGCCCAAAGCCAGTCCAGAAGCCTCATCCTCCGCTGTGGTTCGGTGGAAGACACCCGTCCGGGTTGCGTCGCGCGGTCCGGCTGGCTGACGGGTTCATGGGAGCCGGATCGACCTCCACTGCCCAGTTCAGAGACCACGTTCTCACGATGAGAGAAGAGCTTGAGCGCCGTCAGCGCGACCCTGCTGATTTCCCCATCTCAAAGCGCGTATACATCGCGGTCGATGACGATGCCGACAGAGCGAAGGGACGTCTGACAGAGTGGTTCGGATCGTGGTACGGCAGGGCCGAGATGGCCGCCGAGGTTTCAGTCTGGGGAAGCGTCGAAGTGTGCGTTGAAGGGCTGCAGGAAGTAGTCGACGCAGGAGCAGAAGTGCTAATGCTCAATCCGGTGTTCGACTACGACGAGCACCTGGAAGTGCTAATGTCTGAGGTAGGGCCTGCACTTCAGACCAAGTAGCTCCACAATGCTCGGATGCTCTAGAAAGCGTCCTCTTCCTCTGAGATTTCATCCAGGTCAGCATGGGTGTACGAGCCAAGAGACCGGAAGTCGTACTCCGTGTAGTTCTTGATCCATCGCAGCGCGACCTTGTAGGCCTTCTGATAACGATCAAGCATTTCAGTGAGAGCCTCCTGGGATGCGTCATCAGAAGGGGCTGCGGCAGTCCTACGCTCTGTTATGTCCCCTAGCTCTTCCTGTAGAAGCTGCTTGATCAGGGCAAAGTCCTGAACCTGCCCGGTGTTCTCATCCCTGGCGCCGTGGATGATCCGCTGGGCTGTCTGAGCCACTGAGATTCGACCGGTCGCAAGGTCTTCCATGAGAGCAGGGTGAATGCCGGGCTGTCCTTCGAGGCTGTCAATGCCCTTCGCGCCGCGTCCCTGGAGCCAGCCTTCTACGTATTCGATCAGCATTCGGGCATTTCTGCGAGACCCCTCTGTCGTAATAGGACCTTCTGGGACTGTGATGTTGACAGGGAAATTAGATGGATCGTGCATGTCCGGAGACGGTTCCCATCCTGAGTTTCGGGCCTCCTTGAACGGGTCTGCGGCCGTCTTCATGTGGAAGATGTGTGCCACCCATCCTCGAATGAAACCCTGCTGGGCTTCCCACTCCTTGTCTGCCCGGATTGAGGCTCCCGCTACCTCGTTTACCTCTTCCTCACGGGAAGGCAGCGCTGTTGCCATGCCCCCGATTGGCGCCGCACCACGCCTCAGGCACACTGCAACCAGTCGCCTGAATACGTTGGTCATGAAGTCGGTGGTCTTTATGTCTACGCCGAACCTGTCAGGCCAGACCTGGTCCGGGTCAGCCATAATGTACTCCAGCACAGACGCCTTGAAGTCCCATCGGGCGGCATTGAGGCCAGCCGCGTATGGGCCGAGTTCCCACAGTAGCTCATCCATTACGTAGACGGCAGGCAATGACTCGACCAGGAATATGCCTCTGACTTCGGCATCGCCCGGGTAGTCCAGCTTCTCACGTCCGAAGTCGAAGAACTCTCTGTAGAATCGGGCCTCCTCCACAACCTCCACCTTGGGCAGATAGAAGTAGAGTCCCTGCCCCTTCTCAACCTGCGCTTTGCCTCCGTGTGCCATCGTGAGACCGAGACCGAGAATCGTGGCTGGAATCGGGTTCCCGTCGACCTTGAAGTCATACTCGTCGAGGTGAGTACCACGCTCTCGGTGCATAAAGAAGGGAAGCTCTCCAGGTTGAAGCTCGTACGTCCGGTTCCGGGCCGGGTTGTGGAAGCTGAGCGTGCCCAGGGTTGCGTCTCGACGGTTGATTGCCGCCATAACAGTGTCGCCAAGCCGGTGACCCGCAGAGTCCTCGTCGTCGTCGAGATAGCCGGTAGCCCGCTCTCCGTCGGCGCCTGGATTCAGAGCGTTGATGGCCATGTTCGTGATCGAGACAGGCCCCGAGATTTCAATGCCTGGCCGCATCAACTCCGCAGGAAGAGGTGGAACCTGCCAGTCGCCTGAGTTGATCTCGGACCTTGGTGGGAAGTCAGGTAGGACACCCTCATTCACGGCTCGAGCAATCATCTCATCGCGTTTAGCCCGGATGTCCGCAATCGAGGGGGCGAATTTATCGTATGCGGCGGTGATGAACTCCAGGAAGTCCGGGGTAAACAGCTCGTCTGCCCCGGGCACATCCAGATACTCAACTCGGTCGACGGCAGACATCGTAACAGCCTTTCGGACTAGCTCTCCAGATTAAAGCAATTGCGAGTTTACTCATGCCCCCGCGAGAGTGTCAATTTAGGCAGCGTGCCACATAAGAATCAAGGTTGAACACCCAATAGAGGACAGTCGCACACGGCCCGGACACCATTGGCTTCCGCCTGCCGGCACGCATTCGTTGACGGTTCAGCCCCTCTTGGATACTCTCGTATTGGCACTTTTAATTATGGAGGCATAAACAATGGCGTTGCTACTAGACAGGGGAACAATCCAGGGACTCCTGGATATGGACAAGATGATAGAGATCCTGGAGCAGGCCTTTGGTGAACTTGCATCCGGTTCAGCGGTTATGCCGCAGCGGACAGCGGTGGCCGATGGCGACGTGAACGGCTGGTACGCGTTCATGCCGGCCCAGTTGAAGACGATGGGTGCTTTGGGCGTGAAGTCTGTGACCGTCTATAAGGACAATCCGGCTGCTCATGGTCTTCCCGCCACTCTCGCAACCATCGTCATGATGGACAGCCAGACTGGTCAGACCGTGGCGGTAATGGATGGCGGTTACATCACGGCGATGCGAACGGGTGCTGTCACAGGCCTGGCTACAAAGTACCTCGCCCGGAAGGATGCCAGGGTTGCCGGTGTCCTGGGGGCAGGAGTTCAGGCCAGGACCCAGCTGTGGGGAATGGCTGCCGGGGCAGACCTTGAAAAGGCGCTGGTGTTTTCTCTTGACCCACCTGATGCACAGAAGGCTTTTGCCGACGAGACTTCAGAAATGCTCGGTCTTCCCATTGAAGTCGCTTCCAGCGGCCGCGATCTGGTTGAGAGCGTGGACATCCTGTCTCTTGCTACCACTGCTACCACGCCGATCATCGACTCCGAATGGGTGAAGCCAGGGACGCACATTAACGGCATAGGGTCCCATGCTGTCGGAGTCCGGGAGCTCGACACTGCCACCGTCGTCAAGTCCAAGCTCGTATGCGATCAGGTTGACGCCTGTCTCGCTGAAGCCGGTGACGTTCAAATACCAATTGAAGAGGGTGCGCTGAATCCCGGCGACATCTATGGCGAGATTGGGGAACTTATCACTGGAACAAAAGCCGGACGGGAGAGCGATGAGGAGGTGACACTGTTCAAGAGTGTCGGCCTGTCGATCCAGGACATATCGGCAGCACACTATGTTTACCAACGCGCACTTGAAGAGGCAGTCGGAACGGAGTTCGCATTCTCATAGAGGCAGTAGTAGGCTAGCAATGGCGCTGTTCCTACCAGATTCAGGGTTGACACGCAATCGTAGCTTGTGCGATTATCCCGCCTAGCAATTTTGACCAACGTTGCTTGGCACTCCGTGTGTCCCTTCTAAGTGGTCATTACCGGTTTGAGCGAAACGCGCACAGAAGCCGAGGTGGAGGTACGTTATGAAACGTCTATCTTTTGGAAGGAGCTCCCGAATGACGGTTGGCGTCATGATTGGGATCGTGAGCCTTTTGGCTTTCGCACTGGCGTGCGGAACTCAGGAGGAAGCTGCCCCAGCAGTAGCTCCACAGCCAGCGCCGGCGCCCACAGTGGACGTAGCGGCGATCGTAAGTCAGGCAATGCAGGCAATGCCGCAGCCCGAGACCATGTCCACGGAAGACGTGGCAAAAGCTGTCCAGGAGACGATGGCCGCGCAGCCTGGCGTAACCCAGGCCGACGTAGCCAGCGCTATCGCTGAAGCGCTTGAGGCACGGCCCGGAGTTACCCAGGGCGACGTGGCAGACGCGATTGCAAGCGCTATGGCCGCGCAGCCACAGCAGGAAGGTCTGACCGAGGCCGACGTTGCGAGGACTATTGCGGATGCACTCGCCCAACAGACACCAGGCCTAACCGAGGCTGAAGTCGGGGCAGCGATCGCCAGGGCGATGGCTGAGAGGCCGGGTGTGACGCAAGAGGACATCTCGACGGCCGTCTCACAGGCAATGGAAGCCCAGCAGGAAATGATGCCTGAGCGCATGAGCACGACTATCACTGTCGCGCTCGACAATGTTGGCGCACCTCAGTTCAGGAATGAGAAGGGCACGTGGCCGGACGTAATGTTCCACGGCTTCTTCGGTTTCCAGGAGCCCCTACTGGGCTGGACACCATCTGAGGATGACATGGGTAACCCCCTGGTCACCAGGGACACATGCGCGGCTCCGCTCGTCATCACCGGCTGGGAGTGGGAACTGCCCAGCAAGGATGGTGAATCTGTCATCAAGCTCGACAGGGATCTGGTGGGCATTGACGATCCGATGAAGTCGATCGAAGACACGGCCCTGTCGATTCCGAAGTCAGAGCGCATGAATCCTGACGACGAGGGAATTGTAAGGCTGTTCGTACGGCCTGGAATCCGCTTCTACAGGTCAGGTGATGACGGCGAACTCGTAGACATGCACGAGTTGACAGCCGAAGACGTTGTCTGGTCCATGAACGATGCCGGTTCGGACAACCCCAACACTGCCCACTCGAATTCGTCACAGAATTACGAGTTCTACAAGAAGTGGGAGGTAGAGGACACCTACGTAGCAGTCGCACCGAACCGAGCGTTCACTTCCGACGGCATCTCTAACACGTCGTCGCAGTGCTGGGACGCTGTGTTCATGCAGTCCAAGTCCTACCACGACGACCTAGTTGCCGCCGGAAACGAGTTCGGATCCTTTGGATTCCCCCACGGCTCAGGCCCGTTCGTAGTCCACCAGTGGCGTCCGAACGAGCGTATCGATGCTGAGGCCCGTCTGGACCACTGGCGCGCGAACGCCCCCTACGACAACCTTGTAATCCTCCAAGCCAACGAGGCGCAGAGCCGGTCAGCGATGCTGCAGACCGGACAGGCCGACATAGCCATGGCGTCCATCCAGGACGTTGGAAGGCTGGAGAAGGAAGGGTTTAGGTTCCACGACGGCCTGGACACGATTTACGGCAATTTCTTTTACTTCGCGGGTAACTACTACTCGTTCAAGGACCCCGAGACAGGTGAGAGCGTTCTCCGCGAGGGATTCAAGCCCACAGCGAAGTACCCACACATCGGAGATCCAAGACTTGAGTGCGTAGGTATAGACAGGACGGACCCAGCCATCCAGGACACCCCTGGAGCAGGCTGTGACGCGCAGGGCTTCGACAACAAGGACACGGACAGGTTCGACTACAACACTCCGTCCATGTTGTCTGCCAGGGCCTTCCGTCTTGCCCTGATCCACTCGATTGACCGAGAGTTGATTGCTGCATCGGTAACTGGTGGCTATGGTGGCGCAGTATACGGCGGCTCCTACCCCGGAATTGGCTTCCACCAACTCCATCCCGAGTACAAGGACAAGTGGGCATACCCGTTCGACCCGATGAAGGCACAGGAATTTCTGAAGGAGTCCGGTGTCGCTGACGGTTTCGAGTTCGAGTTCTTCTGCTCGCAGGGTAACGGCACCTCGCTTGAGGTGTGTGAAGCTACTGTTGGTCAGTGGAAAGAGCACCTTGGCCTCAACCCGTACATCGACAGCCAGCAGTACTCTGCTCGCAGGCCCACCATGCTGGCCCGTCAGATCCACGTGCCGTGGATGACCCGCTGGGGTCCCACGAGCAAGCAGGGGCGTGTCAGTGACTTGGGCGGCACACTGCCGGGCGGCGGCCTCTGGCCTCTTCCGTCAGGTGGTTACAACCCAGGCCTCGAGGACAACCTGTACTTCGACAACCGAGAGAGGACTCGCGTTCTACCAAAAGGTTCTCCTGAGCAGTTGGCTCTGCGTGAAGAGATCGTCGACACGGCCCACTACTGGGGTCTGACAGGTGGTGTGGTTGAGGTTCCTGTACTGATCGGGTTCAACCCCGACACGGTACAGAGCTGGGACCTGAAGCCTTGGGACCTCGTAAACTCCTTCGAGACCGTGCTTCCGACTGGTAGGTAGGCTCGCGACAAGGGGCTAAAATCGGGCTTAGAAGATAGTATCGCTGCCCGGGCCTGAGGGCTCGGGCAGCGATTGAATTGTCCACACCTACACCAGCTGCAGTGGTCGAGGGCATGACATGAAGACATTCATAATACGGCGACTCGTCTTCGTAATAATTGCCGTAGTTGCCTCGACCTTAATCGTATTCGCGCTCTCCCGCTTCTCAGGGGGTGACCCCCGCTACCTGATTCTCAACGTCGGTTACACGTCGCCTGAGATCTGGGAAGCGTGGGGGGAGAAGCTTCACCTCGACAAGCCGCTCGTCTTCCAGTACGTCATTTGGCTGTGGAACTTAGTCGTCCACCAAGACTTCGGACTCTCGATTAAGACCAGCCAGCCGGCAAACGAGATGATCGTGCAGTTCGCGCCGGCGAGCCTCCAGCTCGGATTCTGCGCCGCGATGTTCGTATTCCTGACAGGTATCCCTCTCGGGATTCTCTCGGCCGTGAAGCGTGGCACTATGTGGGACGTAATAGGCAGGACATTCGCGCTCTTTGGCCAGGCACTGCCTCCGTTCTGGTTGGGTATCATGCTCATCCTGATATTTGCCGTTAACCTCGATTGGCTTCCCGCGGGAACGAGGGGCCACGGAATAGAGTGGCCGGAGCGTCTGAAGTTCTACATTATGCCGACGATCACGCTGGGGTGGCTGGCGTCAGCAACTGTGCTTCGCCTGGTGCGTTCTTCCATGCTGGAAGTCTTGGACTCAGAGTTCGTTAAGCTGGCTCGGGCTAAAGGAGTCGGTTCAACCGCTGTGGTATGGAAACATGCCTTCCGCAACGCTCTGATTCCCCCTCTAACCGTCTCCGTGCTGATTCTGGCAGGCTTTGTTGGTGGAACCGTAGTCACAGAGACAGTGTTCGCCTGGCCAGGGTTAGGATTCATGGTGTACCAGGCAGTACTGAACATCGATTTCCCAGTAGTAACTGCGGCTGTGCTGGTTCTTACCCTCCTAACGGTCACAGCGCTTTTCGTACTTGATATTCTCTACGCACTTATTGATCCCAGGATCCGATACACATGAGGGGTGCTTAGTTGACCACCGAGGCTAGGCAGTACAGCATCTCCGAACTCGCGGAACTGGGGAAGACAACCCGTCTCAGGGACACCCTTTATGTTCTACGCAGGTGGCCCCTGATCCCATTCTTCATACTCGCGGTAATGGTCATCTGTGCGCTCTTTGCGCCAATCCTGGCGCCGCACGACCCGGTACAAGACCAGCTTAGGGCGGTTCTCGCATCGCCAGCGTGGTATCCCGCCTGTGAAGAGGGGCAGCTTAGCAACAAGTTCCAATCGTGCAACACGAATGGAATACCACTCGGCCGCAACCAGGAAGTATACAACTTCGCTCTGGGCGCAGATCAGCTAGGCCGAGACCTGTTGAGCAGAATCATATACGGGGCCCGAATCTCGCTGACGTTCGCAACTATTGCAATCGCATGCGGGACCGTTGTCGGCACGGCACTCGGCCTCATGGCAGGATACTACGGCGGGTTCGTGGACGAGATAATAATGCGGACCACTGACGTCTTTACGGCGCTGCCATACATCATTGTCGCCATATCAATCGTGATCGTTCTGGGCCAGTCATTCATGGTGATCGTCCTGGTTCTCGCGTTAGCGAGTTGGCCAGGCATCGTGCGTCTCGTCCGAGGACAGACGCTGCAGATCAGGAACTTCGACTACATTGCGCTTGCCCGTGTGGCTGGCGCATCCACTCCTAGAATCATGTTCAGGCACCTCCTGCCAGCGGTCGCCAACACCATAGTCGTGGCCATGACGCTACAGGTCGGTGGCACGATCCTGAGTGAGAGCATTCTCTCGTTCCTGGGTGCCGGGGTACCGCCTCCTACGCCTTCATGGGGAGCAGACATTTCGAACGGACGTGAGTACCTCGGCTCGGCCTGGTGGGTCGCGTTCTTCCCCGGAATGGCAATCTTCTTAACGGTGCTCTCGTTCAACTTCATCGGTGACTGGCTGCGAGACCGCTGGGACCCACGATTGCGTCAGATATAGAAGCTGACGAGGGAGCACTCTCGAACCTCGACGACATGAACCCTGCTACAAAAGGCTCGAATATCGGACCTTGCCCAAGTCAAAGCAGGGAAATGTGCGACGCTCACTCCTGTTTCGCTATACTTCAGGCATGTCGCAATCGGATTCTCAGTTGACCCACTCGCCTCCTAAGTCATGAAGTGGGTAATCGTTATCGGAATCATGCTGGTGGCTATAGTGATAGCTTCTCAGGGCAGGATTCCCGGCACTGGGCGGCAGCTCGCAGTCTCAGATGAGACGCGGACGGCTGCTGCTATTGCCCACACCCCCAAATACGAACGGCAGGAAGTCATCGCTCGTGTTAGTGACTATATTCGGGACAGCTGTCCGGTTGCAGACAAGTACCTAGTAAATCTGGATAAATTCGAGGCCACCTGGATGCGTCAACCCCGAGTGAACGATCACAATTTCAGAGGCTTCAGAGAGTGGACTGTGAGAGAGCCAATCACCGGGGCATTCTGGCGACTGTACGAGGACAACGACGAGATCGTAGAGATTCAGAGCGAATGTTGATGTAGGTGGACAGTTACCATGCGACTGGTGGTCGCAACATTGAAGTGAGTTATCAATCCTATGCCTTCACTATTTGACCTTCATGTCCACACCATCAAGGGAAGCCCTGACAGTGGGCTGACTCCACAGGAGATGGTTGACGATGCCCGGCGACTTGGAATCACCGGGATTATGGTGACGGAGCATGATGGCTGGCCGAGGTATGACTTCGAAGCGTTCGAAAGAACTGTGGACGACATCGTGCTCGTTAACGCGCTCGAGGTGTACACACCTCTGGGGCACGTCATCACTATGGGCCTGGAAGGCCACGTCGCCGGTTACGGTGACAGCATCGAGGTGATTCGCACTCTTCGCCGCGAAGTGGACAAGGTCGGTGGATTCATGATCCTCGCACATCCCTTCAGGTTCCTCTTCGATCTACCGCATTACACGCAGAACATGCTGTTCCAGGAGGCAGACCGGATACCGAAGACCGCGGAGGAAGCCGCCAGGCACCCCGTATTCGACCTGATTGACGAAGTAGAAGTCGTCAATGGAGGAAACATCGAGGTAGAGAACAGGTTCGCCCAAGAGGTAGCCGCTGTGCACGGGTTCTGGGGCACCGGCGGATCGGACGCCCACTCACTCGACGGACTTGCCCGCGGCGTGACCGCGTTCAGAGGAGACGTCAGAAACGAGGCCGATTTGCTTGAGGCCCTGCGCGAGGGTGACTTCGCACCCATAGAAGACTTCCACATCGGCAAGCCTAAGAATTATGGCCGAGCAAGCTGGCTGAGACCTGAAATGCTCATCCGAGAGAAGCAGCATGAGAGCGCTGCCGGCTGACGAGCTGTGACACTGGCCCAATAGTCGTCCATATGGTTGCTGGACACGGTGAAGACGCGATGCCATGAGAGCGTTGCTGGCAGACAGAATTGCGGATCCCGGGCCGGTGTTGCTGCAACAGGCTGGCATCGAAGTCGTATCTGAACCCGACTTAACTACTGACACCCTTCCCGTTGCGATTGCAGAGACAGATGCCGACATTCTCGTTGTCCGGAGCACCCGAGTTACAGGAGAGGCGCTGAAGTCCGGTCAACTCAAACTGGTCATTCGCGCCGGAGCCGGCTTCAATACCATAGATGTCGCGGCAGCCTCCAGTCGAGGAATCAGGGTCGCCAACTGCCCTGGCAAGAACGCAACGGCTGTCGCAGAGCTGGCCTTCGGTCTTATCATCGCCCTGGACAGGCACATCCCTGACAACGTCAGCGAGTTGAGGGCCGGACGTTGGAATAAAGCGGCCTTTTCTGACGCGAGGGGACTGAGTGGGACTACCATCGGACTGGTTGGGACGGGCCACATAGGAAGCGCGATGATTCCCATAGCCCGCGCTTTTGGAATGAGTGTAATTTGCTGGGGCCGGTCGCTCTCCCCTCCCCGCGCCGCCGAACTCGGCGTTGGACACAGATCGTCGCCGTTGGAAGTCGCGCGGGATGCCGATGTCGTCAGCATTCATGTCGCACTTACCCAGGAAACCCGGCACCTGGTAAATGCCGACTTTTTACAGGCAATGAGGCCCGGGGCGTTTCTCATTAACACCGCTCGAGCTGAGGTCGTTGATGAGTCCGCTCTAATTGAAGCGGTCAACTTGAAGGGGATCAGGGCAGGGTTGGACGTGTTCGAGAATGAGCCCCCTACAGGCACAGGCAGCGTGGATAGCACACTCTTTGACACCCCCGGCATAATCGGCACGCACCACATTGGCGGTGCAACGACCCAGGCACATCGCGCCGTGGCTGAGGAGACGGCGCGAGTCGCCATTGAGTTCGCCCGAACAGGTCGAGTGCTAAACGAGGTTGGTGTCTGAGTCCACCCCGAATCCCCGCAAGCTAGACAGTGCTTATACTGCCACTCTGAACGGGAAGGCCTGCTCCTCCTTGGTTATGAATTCGAGGACCGCAGGCTGCCCGGCTTCTATCACCCTCGTGGCAGTCTTAATGGCCGGTACGATCTCCTCCGGCTTCTCTACGCGGGCATTGTAGCTGCCCATCGCTTCCGCAACCTTGGCGAAGTCTCCGCCTGTGTACTTGGTGCCGTAGAGGTCGTTGGCAGTTGGGAAGCTGTTCGGCGAGTATATGCCCATAGCCGAGTTGTTGAGAACGATGCTAAGGATTGGGATTCGCTCTCGAACACAGGTCTCGATGTCGAGGGCAACCATTCCAAAGCCATAGTCGCCGATGATGTGTACGGCGAGCTTGTCCGGCGCGGCCATTCGGGCGCCCATTGCCAAACCGAGACTGTACCCTAGCTGGGTAGATTTGCCCCAGGCTATAAAGCCCCTGGGGGAGATGGTCTCGTAAAAGGGTATCGACTCATCGCGAGGGCTGCCAGAATCGTGAGTGACGATCGCGTTCTTGCGGTCAATAGTGTTCTGCAAGTCCCAGATGACACGATAGGGGTTGATCGGGACCTCGTCGGACGTTAGCAATGGGAGCCAGTCCTTCATCCACTCTTTTCGGACGGCAGCGACCTCCGTTGCGACTCCGCTATGTTCTACACGGCTGGCAGAGCCGAGCTGGAGCTTGATTTCCTCGATCAGTTGTGAGAGGACGAGCTTTGCGTCTCCGACGACCGCGTGATCTGGATCGTAATCCTTATTGACGTCATCTAGGCTATTTGTGCAGTGGACGATGACCTTGGAATCGAACCGGTCGGCGCCATAGTGAATCCTGGTGAAGCTGCACCCGATTCCAAAGACAAGGTCAGCCTTGTCCAGGAAGTGGACCACCGGGCCTGTCGTGGTGCCGCTCCTGGTCCCAAGCGAAAGCGGATGATCCTCGGGGAAGGCGCTCTTGCCCGCCATGGTGGTCATAACCGGTGTCAGGGTAAGTTCGGCCAGCTCACGTAGCTCATCCCATGCCTCAGCGTATAGAACGCCCTGTCCGGCCTGGATTACTGGGCGCTCAGCGGACAATAGGAGTCGAGCCGCCTCCTTCACGTCGCCGGGGTCTCCAGCAGATACCCTGGGAGTAACGGGCGTGTACGCTGCGGCTTCATCAGGGAACTCTCCCCGGAGAACGTCAGACGGAATCTCGAGCAGTACAGGCCCTGGGCGACCCGTACGCACCTGGGTGAATGCCCGGCGCATCATTTCGGGTATTCTCTCGATCATGTTGATCTGTTCAGACCACTTGGTGACTTCGGAGTAGCTCTGACTTGGACTGAACGTCGGATGAACACCGGCCCGAACCCTGGGCGCTGACGCAGGCAGCAGAAGAATAGGAACTGAGTCTGCGTACGCCTGTGCGACGCCGGCAAAGGCGTTTTCGGCTCCAGGTCCCGCCTGCATGGAAAAGACACCCACCCCTCTCCCATTGGTGACGCGACTGTACCCGTCGGCGAGATTGACACCAACGCGCTCCTGCCGAAATATCATCGGCCTGACGCCGTGAACAGCTCCGGCTTCCTCGAGCGTGTTCATGGGAATGACACCCATGAAGTCAACTCCCTCCTGCTTCAGGATTCTCGCTATGACATCTGCGCCTGTCATGGTTTGGCCTCCAGTAGAGTTCAGAATCCGGTCAATGCAGACATTGTGACATTCGGAGAACCGGAATGCGAGTGGTCACCTCTCGAAGGTCGAGTAGTGACCGACATGGTCTCGCTGCTTACGATTCGGTGAAGTACGTCCTTCCAGTGATAGAATCAAGCTTGGCTCGATCCCCCAGGATCCGCTTCTGATCCAATTGCAGGCCCTCAGTCACGGGGTTGGCCCCTGTACCAGTGAGGAGATAGGTTGCCTCAGCCAAACGAAAAGGACCAGCAGATATCCGAACTGCGGGACAGGCTGTCCCGCCTTAGCAGCGCCAGCCTCAGAATCAACGAGAGCCTTAATCTCGATGAAGTGTTGCAGGGTGTCGTGGACAGCGCCCGATCCTTGACCGATGCCCGCTACGCACTCCTCAGCACACTTGACGACTCTGGACAGGCAGAGGGCTTCGTTGGCTCTGGCCTCACCGCCCGGGAGGTCCAGCAGCTGGTGGAAATGCCTGATGGGCTGCGGCTCTTCGAGTACCTAAGCTCAATTCCCGGGCCCTTAAGAGTCCCCGACTTTGCGACCCACGCCAGTTTGATGGGGCTCCCGGAGTTTCAAGTTGCGGTGCCAGTTAGCTCGTTCCTCGCCGTTCCTATCCGTCACCAAGGGGTGAACGTTGGCAACATTCACCTTGCCAAAGATGCCCCGGGAGAGGAGTTCAGTCAGGAGGACGAAGAGACCCTGGTTATGTTTGCTGCCCAAGTCGCGCTCGTGGTCGCGAACGCGCGAAGGCACAGGGACGAACGGCGGGCCAGAACCGACCTGGAGACCCTTATCAACACATCGCCAGTCGGAGTTGTCGTATTCAACATGACGGGCGAAGTTCCGGTGTCGTTGAACCGGGAGGCGGCAAGGATCGTCGAAGGACTGACCGGTCCGGATCAATCGGCGGAAAATCTTCTTGAGCTCATGACCGTTCGTCGCGCGGATGGTCGTGAAATCTCGCTGGTCGACTTTCCAGTGATCCAGGCCCTCAGTACGGGAGAGACCGTGCTGGCAGAGGAGATGGTTCTGGAGATCCCCCAGGGAGAGAGCGTCACAGTATTGGTCAATTCCACCCCCATTCGGTCGGAGGCGGGTGACTTGGAGTCGGTTGTAGTCACCGTTCAGGACATGACGCCCCTCGAGGAGGTCGAGCGACTGAGGTCCGAGTTCCTTGGAATGGTGAGTCACGAGTTGCGGACGCCGCTTACGTCCATCAGAGGTTCGGCTACAACAATGCTGGATGCCACATCCGATCTGGACCCAGCCGAGATGCGCCAGTTCCTTCGGATAATCGTCGACCAGGCCGACAGTATGAGGGAACTCATTGGCAATCTCCTGGATGTGGCCCGAATTGAAACCGGTACTCTCCCGGTCAGTCCCGAACCGGCGGATGTGGCCGTGCTGGTGGATAGGGCGCGCAACAACTTCATAAGCGCTGGGGGCATCAACAGGCTCGACATCGACATCGCGCCGGACCTGCCGCTGGTAGTAGTGGACAGAAGAAGGATTATCCAGGTCATCAGCAATCTGATCTCCAATGCCGCGCGGCAATCACCGGAGTCGTCCCCCATAAGGGTGATCGCAGCACGGAGGGAGATCTTTGTTGAGATCTCGGTAATAGACAAAGGAAGAGGGATACCCGCTGACCGCCTCCCTCACCTGTTCCGGAAGTTCTCTCGAGTCGAGGCAGAAGACGCGGGAGGTGACACAGGACTGGGCTTGGCGATATGTAAGGGGATCGTAGAGGCGCACGGAGGGCGCATCTGGGCTGAAAGCGATGGGCCGGGACTGGGAGCCAGGTTCACTTTCACAATCCCGGCGGCAGAGGAGGTCGCTGCCCCGCTCCACGAGCCTGTACGGAACGTGCCACGAGAGGAGCAAGTTGGGCAGCCTGTCCTTGTGGTTGACGACGACCCCCAGGCACTCCGGTACGTCCGCAGGACGCTCACCGATGCGGGCTATGCCCCAATAGTCTGTGCAGACCCCAATGAGGCCCTTTCACTTGTACAGGAGACTCGACCCTACTTGGTCCTGCTTGATCTGATGCTGCCGGGAATCGACGGAATCGAGCTGATGGGCGACATCTTCAACATCGCAGATGTGCCGGTTATCTTCATCTCCGCATACGGTCGCGATCGAGTCGTCGCCAGGGCCTTTGAAATGGGAGCTTCAGACTTCATCGTCAAGCCGTTCTCACCCACGGAACTGGTGGCCAGAATACGCGCAGCTCTGCGAAGGAGCACTGGAGCGGGCCAGCCAGAACCTTCAGAACCCTACGTGTCTGGCGATCTGAAGATTGATTACCTCGACCGTCAGGTGACGATCGCTGGACAGACGGTGCGGCTCACAGCTACCGAGTACAAGCTGATTCACGAACTCTCGGTCAACGCGGGTCGTGTGTTGACTCACGACCAACTCTTGCGGAGAGTCTGGGGACCCGGGAAGCCGAGCGACCTGCGGGCGCTTCGCACGCACCTGCGAAGGCTCCGCCGCAAGCTCGGCGAGGATGCGAGCAATCCTACCTACTTCTTCGCTGAGCCGCGCGTAGGCTACAGGATGGCGAAGAGCGAGGCAGACGAATAGTGATATGTCTAAACTCTTCTTACTATCATCACGAAGCTAGGATGGCCGCCTTCCGAAGCAATTCGGATTGCAGTGGCTCAGCCTATGCCGGTTGATGCGCCTGTGACGATCACGCGCTTCCCGCTAAGATTCACCATGGTTCTCTCCCGACTAATTGTCCCACTCGATACCTGCTATCGACGCGTAGTTCCGGTACTCGACCGCAGCGTCAGCATAACGCTCCGGTGGCAGGTGCTCGATGAGCACATGACCCGTAGGACACACGCGCTGCATTTCCTGGAGAAACGTCACATGGTCCAGCATACCTGAGCCGATCTCCGCCTCCTCAAACCGCACCATGAGCTGATCCATGACCGTGAAGTCCTTGGCGTGCGCACCGAGCGTGAATTCTCCGGTCAGGCCGAAGAACTCGGTGAGAAGACGGGTTGTATCGTAGGCGTCTTCCAGGCTGCCGATGAAGTTCACCGGGTCCTGGTTGAATCCCAGAGTCGGCGATCCGACGGCTTCTATGAAGTCCCGCACGCGACGAGCAGAATAGAGCGGCGAGACTGCGCCGCCTTCCACCGCGACCTTCACACCCTCATCTTGCGCCGTCCGGCAGAACTTCCGGGCGGAGTCCACCAGCCTGTCGAACACCTCATCGCCCCGATTGCCCGGATGTGGGAGCCATGGCCCATTGGGATTCAGGCTGCCCGGTCGCAGGTAGGTGTTCGGTGAGCCCAGCTGGGCTGTGTGTCCGCACATTCTCCTTGCGAACTCGATCGCGGCCTCCCGCTCGCCATGGTCGAGGCTCACCAGTCCGCCGCCATAGGCGCCATTGGTCTGTCCAACCAGGACTCCGGCCTGCTCAAACATCACCTTCAGCCTAGCTATGTCCTCCGATGTCATGGAGAACGGGTCTTGAACGACTATGTTCAGCGCGCCGAAACCCTCGCCTGCGACCTCCGCCAGCAGTTGCGGCGTAATGTTCCGCCAATCTCCAGGGATTCGTCCCGCAGCTCCTAGCAACATGTTCTCATCTCCGGTTTCTAGTGCAAAGATTGGATCAACCATCCGTTTGCGGAAGAACCTCTGTATACATGAGGAAGTAATATCCGCGGGACAAGGTCGATGCGCATGCCTCCAGGTTGGGGAGCACATAATACAACAGCAGGAATTGGGCTGTAAGTCGCATCCGGGTGGCATCAATTGCAACATATACCGCAGTTGGATGCGCCACCGAAGATTCGCTTTGGATGGCGAATTGGCATGGCTGAAACGCCAAGCCCACCAGCGGACAGAGGCAGTCTTTACGGTGACGATACGATTTCAATGCGTCACTATTTATCACACTACACTGACTTTCGCCATAAATCTAGCAAAAATATTGTAACTCTCTCAAAAAAGCACGAAACCTAGCTGGCATGAATTGACCGCTGGGCAATTCACTGTCAATGAATCTCTGCATTCGCCGTCCATCCTATGGGGCGGGCTGATAAAAGACCCTGATGTCATTCATCGGTGTCAGAGGAGTGATCCATTGACCGTGAATCTCAGAGCGATCGTTGCGACTGTCACAGTTCTGGTGGCTACGTCCATATTTTCCCTATTCGCGGCGCCGCTGCTTTCGCTGATACCAACTGACACCGCCTATGCTCAGGGCCAGGATGAAGGGCCTTCCATTGACATCGATTTCGATCCCGGCCACACGATTCGCCAGGGGGAGGAGCTCAACTTCACGCTGACGTTTAGCGGCCTGGATAACTACATCGGCAGCACAACGCTGAAGTACGACGCCAAAGTCACCTATGCTGGCGAACCTGACATTCCCGACTGCGAAGGCGCGGGGGCCGGCAGTGGGTTGAGCCTTGGAGCCATATCAGCCGCCACGACAACAGCGACGGGAACCATCCCCACGACGTGCCCGCATGATAGGTACGTTCTTGTCGTCACCCTGTTCCATGGCGAAGGTGAAGACCGTGTTGAGTTAACCCGGACTGCCAGCGCGTTCAGGGTTTTGGAGTACAAGGTATGGGATCTACCCGGTAGCCAGCCTTCCTCGCCAGCAGGTCTCTGGGCCGAAAAGTATGTCACCACCGTAGATGGGGTGGAACGAGAGATCACTCGTTTCCACGTAGTCGACAGCGGTACTAGTCAAGTCTATGTGTACGACCTCGCAGATCGTCCGGATGAAGAATCTCTCACTTTCGTCGAAACAAACAGTGTCACGGGGACCACCAACCCCTGGGGAATAGCAGCTAACGCATCCACCACTTGGGTGGCGAATGACGGATCCGGCTCCACAGATGAGATCTTAGCCTACAGCAACTCTGATCGCACCCAGCGTGTATCCGCCGATGAGTTCACGCTGGACTCGGCCAATTCAGCTCCCAGGGGAATGGAGCAGTACACACGCTCAGAGGGATTAGACTACATTCATGTGGTCGACGCCAATGCCGGCCACGTATTCCAGTACATCAAGACAGGCAATGGATCCTACGAATACGACAGCGATTCTCCAGAAGACTTTGAGCTCCACACCGACAACGCGAGCCCAACTGGAATCTTCTTCAACTCAGCTACGATGCTTGTGGCCGATGATCAGGACGACAAAATATACGCATACGGAAGCTATTCGCCAGGGAAGGGAGGCTTTGTCAACCTGCCATACAGGGAGGTTAATGACCTCGACAGGGTTGGAAATGCTGACCCCGCCGGCGTTTGGGCCGACCACAGTTGGGTTTACGTCGTGGACTCAGTGGCCAAGAAGATCTATGCCTATGATTACCCTGATCGTCCCTTTGAGCCGGTCAAAATCCATGGGCCTGCTTACGTCGAGGCCGATGAATACACGTTCGGGGGAAATACCACCACCGGCGAGATCTTCTATGCAACAGGCGCAACGAACACAAGGACTCACATTGGCATACACCGCCTGCACTCTAAGCTGGTTTTTTGGCTCAAGAGACTGGGACCCGTGTCCGACCCTACGACGACCAAGTTCGAACTCGTTTTCGCAACTTCCACCTACTTGGGCAATTACGAAGACCCTGACTTCGAGGACCCTGAGGACGCAGACGGGGACAACACTTATGACCTGATCATCTCAGGTAGTGCGGGGGGCTTCCCGCACGCCTACTTCCCAGTCAAGGTCAAGATATTAGACGTCGAGCCTGAGAAGCCATACTTCAAGGAAAGATCGCCCGTCACGCGGTGGGTATCCGAGAACGCGCCCGTAGGACACTGGATCTCTCCGCCCGTCGAGGCAGTAAACCCTGACGGCGACGGCACGCACGTCTACTCGTTGGACGGTACTGACGCAGCCTCGTTCGAGCTAGGCCCGGGAGGTAACATCATCGTCAATACCGATCTCGACTACGCTACCAAGAACAGCTACTCGGTGACACTGGGGATTCGGGACGGCGAGGACGATCAGGGCAACACGACAGCGTCCGAGACTCCCGACGACACCGTGGATGTGACCATCAACGTCTTTAGCGGACCGGCGATAACCGGCGCGACTTCCACAAGCTACGCCGAAAACGGCACCGGAGACGTGGGCACATTCACCGCCACAAACCCGGGGAGCGGTGAGCTTGTATGGTCGCTCGAAGGGGACGACGCCGGTGAATTCACCATAGCCAGCACGACAAGTGGGGCAACACTTCGGTTCGCCTCATCCCCAGACTATGAAACGCCATCTGACTCCGGACCGGACAACGTCTACCAAATAACGGTAGTGGCCGAGTCCACTGAGCTGAGAGGCGAATTGGAGGTGACGGTAACCGTCACCGACGTTAACGAGGCCCCGGAATTCACCGAGGGCCCCAACACGTCTCGAGACATTGACGAGGGTGACCAAGCCGGACGCCCAGTTGGCGCGCCGATTGAGGCCGCAGACGAAGACAGAAATCCCATCGATACGTTGACCTACTCCCTGGGCGGGACCGACTCCGCTTCGTTCGACATCAACTCGTCAACGGGTCAGATACTGACGAAGGCCGCCCTGGACTTCGAGGGCAAGAAGATCTACGAGGTCACCGTGGAGGTCCGCGACAACAGGGATGCTAGCGGCACTACAGACACGGCGACGGATGCCACCATCGACGTGACGATCAACGTCCAAAGCGTGAACGAGCCTCCGGTACTAACCGGCACCACTACCGTTGACTATCCAGAGAACGGTACAAACCCGGTGGCGACATACAATGCAACCGACCCAGAGGGTCACACGCCCATTATCTGGGGTCTGTCAGGGACGGATGAGGGCTCCTTCTCCATTTCAGGTGGCGCGCTCAGTTTCGACACGGCCCTGGACTACGACGACGGACAGAGGTCTTACTCTGTAACGGTGGAGGCCTCGGACGGCAATAGCACGAGCACGCTGGACGTGACCGTCAACATTACCGATGTGAACGAGACCCCGGAAGTGACCGGGGACGCCGCCCCTGAGTTCGCAGAGAATGACACTAGCGTAGTCGCGGCTTACGATGACGGCGATCCTGAGGGAGCCGGCATCACGTGGTCTCTGGCTGGGGACGATGCAGACGACATGGACATCGACCCCAGCGGTAACCTCACCTTCAATAGCCCGCCGGACCATGAGGAGCAGGACACCTATCGCGTAACGGTCCAGGCCTTCGATGGGAACAGCACGGGCACGCTGTCTGTGGTCGTCACAGTCACAGACGTCAATGAAGACCCCGAGTTCCTGTCGGCAACAACCAGTCGAAGTGTGCAAGAGAACGCGGGGCAGAACGCCGCTGTCGGGCTGCCTGTAAAGGCTGAAGACCCGGACGATGGCGATACCCTCACTTACACACTCAGTGGGCCAGGCACCTCGTCGTTCACTATCGACTCCAACGGACAGATCAGGGCCGTATCCAGTCTCGACAGTGACGAACAGGCCACCTATGAGGTCACCGTAGAAGTCCACGACGGTAAGGCTGCAGACGGCAGTCCCTCAACCGCAATTGACGACACCATAGATGTGACAATCACGGTAACGGACATAAACGAACCTCCGACGCTGACGGGCACTACCACCGTCTCCATAGCGGAGAACTCCGGTACGACTGTGGCAACCTACTCAGCCAATGATCCCGAAGGAGTCACGCCATCTTGGGACCTCACGGGGGACGATGCTGACGACTTTGACATCACGGGTGGTGACCTGACCTTCAATTCCGTACCCGACCACGAAGCTCCAACGGACAAGAACACGGACAGCGTGTATCACGTGACAGTTGAGGTCACTGACGGCAACAACACCGTCAGGCTAGACGTGACGGTGATCGTCACTGACGTCAACGAGGCTCCTGAGTTCCCGTCGACTGAGACGGGGCAGAGGAGCGTCGTCGAAAACACGGGGTCAGGACAGCCAGTGGGCGTACCGGTAGTTGCTGACGATCCAGACGAGGACGCCGTGCTCACCTACATACTGAGCGGAACCAATGCCTCGTCGTTCGACATCAACTCGTCGACCGGTCAGATCTTGACAAAGGACGCACTGGACGAGGACACGAAGGCAACTTACTACGTGACCGTAGAGGTCCACGACGGCAAGGCCGACGATGGCAGCCCCTCCACGACTACGGACGCAACAATGCCCGTCACGATTACCGTGACCGGCGTGAACGAGGCTCCGGTTGTTACAGGTACGACAGCTACGGAATACGTCGAGAACGATACTGCCGCAGTGGACACCTATGTCGCAACCGACGAAGAGAACGACGACATCCTCTGGTCACTGTCAGGAGTCGATGAGGACGACTTCACCATTTCTCAGACTGGTGAGCTGACGTTCCCCTCGTCCCCGGACTTTGAGAACCCGACCGATGACAACACGAACAATATCTACAACGTGAACGTGCTGGCAGCCGACGGCACAAGTACCACCACGTACGCTGTTACAGTCACGGTCACCAACGTCAATGAAGCTCCTGAGTTTCCGTCGACTGAGACAGGGCAGAGGAGCGTGGAAGAGAACACTCCACCCGGTCGCGACGTTGGTGCGCCCGTGTCGGCAACGGACCCTGAGAATGACTCCCTTATCTACACCCTCAGTGGGAACGATGCAGACTCCTTCGACATCCATCAGTCAACCGGCCAGATACTGACGAAGGACGCCCTCGACTATGACTCCAAGGATACATACAACGTGGTCGTCGCGGTGCACGACGGCAAGGACGCTGAAGGGAATGCCTCCACGACTACAGACGAAACAATTGGCGTAGTCATCACGCTCACAGACATAAACGAGCCTCCGACTGTCACGGGCACCACAACGACTGAGTACGCAGAGAATGACACTCGCTCGGTAGAAACCTACCTGTATGACGACCAGGAGGGAAACCCGGTTACCTGGTCTCTGTCGGGCACCGACGAGGACGACTTAAACATCACCCAGTTCGGGGAGCTGGAGTTCGCGTCTTCGCCTGACTACGAAGCTCCCGCTGATTCCGGCACTAACAATGTCTACAACGTGAATGTGCTGGCGGCCGACGGCACCAGCACCACAACGTATCCGGTCACTGTCACCGTTACGAACGTCAATGAGCCACCAGCGTTCCCCAATACCGAGGACGGTGCAAGAAGCGTGCCCGAAAACACGGTTGCGGGCACAGACATTGGTGTTCCAGTTGCGGCAGTAGACCCAGAAGGCGATGGGCTTACCTACATTCTGGATAGCACAGGAGCCGAGTTCTTCGACATTGTTGAATCGACCGGTCAGCTAAAGTCCAAAGCCGACCTCGACGCCGAGCGGCAGACCACGTACATCTTCTACGTGGATGTCCACGACGGTAAAGACGACAACGGAAACGTCTCCACAACATCTGACGCATTCATCCAGGTCACCATCACCATCGAAGACGTAAACGAGCCGCCGGTGGTGTCCGGTAATGACACACCTGAAGTAGCCGAGAACGGCTCGCTGGTGGTGACGGCTTACCTGGCCGACGACCCAGAGAACTCAACGACGAGTACATGGTCGCTGGATGGCGACGATAAGGACGATTTCGAGATCTCGGATAGCGGCGTGCTCTCGTTCCTCGCGGTTCCTGACTACGAAGCCCAGGACGAATACAGCGTCACTGTGCAGAACTCGGACGGGGTATTCACCGGCGAGCTGGCGGTTACCGTCACCATCACAAACATCGACGAGCGCGGCGAGATCGAGCTGTCGTCCGAACAGCCACAGGTGGGCACGGCCCTGACCGCCACCCTCGAGGATGACGATGGCGACCTTTCCGACATCGCCTGGACGTGGGAGAGCCACTCGGCCACCACGACTACCTGGACCACTGTCAGCACCACCACTGCAGGCACCGACACGTCCAATTCCTACACGCCGACTGAGGGTGAAGTAGGCAACACGCTACGCGTCACTGCGACGTACACGGACGGTCAGGGCTCTGACAAGACCGCAGTCGAGGAGCCCAGCAACGCCGTGCGGGCTGCACCACCCATTAACTACGCGCCAGAGTTCGCGTCATCCCCGGTAACCCGCAGCATCGCGGAGAATACCGCCGCGGGCGAGAACATCGGCGCTCCGGTGACGGCGGATGACCAGAATTCCGGCGACATACTCAAGTATGCGCTGGAAGGGACGGAAGCGGCCTCCTTCGACATCGACTCGGGCACCGGTCAGCTCAAGACCAAGGCCGCGCTAAATCACGAAGGCAAGGACACTTACACCGTAACTGTCAGGGCATCCGACCCGTCCAACACCAGTGACACGGTCACCGTGACCATCAATGTGTCGGACGTGAACGAGGCACCGGACCTGAGTGGCCCAACGTCACTGACCTTTGTCGAAACCACGCCGGGACCAGTTGCGATCTATAAGCACAACGACCCCGAAAGTACCGGCATATCGTGGGATCTCTCTGGAGTAGACGCGGACGACTTCACCATTACGGATGGTGTGCTCAGTTTCGCTGCCACTCCGGATGAGGAGAACCCGACTGACCAAAATAGAGACAACGTGTACTACGTAACAGTCGAAGTGAGCGATGAAGAGTTCGATGACGAGGTGCATGTCACCGTAGTCGTGACAGGGCAGAACGAGAAGCCTGAGTTCTCTGGCGCCACCACCTCTCGCGACGTCTCTGAAAACACCCAAGCCGGCCAGAACGTTGGCTCGCCTGTCAGTGCCACGGATCCCGAGAGGGACGACCTGACCTACTCGCTGAGCGGGGCAGACGCAGGTCATTTCGACATTGTCACGTCGACAGGTCAGATACTTACCAAAGGCGCACTCAACTACGAAAGCAGTGATAAGAGCTACACGGTCACCGTGTCTGTCAGTGACGGCAGGGACGCCAATGGCGAATCCGACCCTGCGGTGGACGCCACGATCGAGGTGACCATCAACGTCATCGACGAGGACGAGGCTCCAGAGATCAGCGGGCCTATCACGAAAGACTGGAAAGAGAACGCGACAGGCAGAGTTGCGAATTACACTGCCGATGATCCCGAGAACGCCACCACCACATTCACGGTGCATGGTCCTGACGCCGCCGACTTCTCGATTACAGACGCCGGCGTGCTCAGTATAGATAACGCCCCGGACTACGAAGACCAGTTGACGTACCAAATCACGTTGTGGGCATCAGACGGGCAGAACATCTCCGAACTGCCCGTGACGGTTAACATCACGAACGAGGAAGAGCCAGGTGAAGTCACGCTTTCACCGAGTTCACCAGAGGTTGGGACGCAGGTTAACGCCTCTCTGACTGATCCTGATCATGTCGTATCGAGCGTTACCTGGAGTTGGCATCGCTCACCGAACAAGGCGAACTGGACACCCATTACGGGTCAATCGGGAAGCGGCTATACCCCAGTTGACGCCGACGAGGGCAACTATCTCCGGGCCACTGCGTCATACGACGACGGCCACGGTACCGGTAAGAACGCTTCTGGTGAGTCTGACGACAAAGTACCTGCTGTAAACAGCCGACCGTCGTTCTCTCCGAACATCGTACGAAGCGTCGACGAGAACACTGGGCCCAACCAGCCTATCGGGGATCCGGTAACGGCATCGAACGACGAGTCGGACGATACGCTGGTATACGAACTGGGCGGAACTGACGCCGCATCGTTCGACTTCTCCACGTCGACCGGCCAGCTGATGACTAAGGATGACCTCGACTTCGAGACGAAGCCCAGATACACGGTGACAATATCGGTAAGCGACGGGAAGGACATCAACGGCAATCCCGACGATTCTGTAGATGCCACCATACCCGTGATAATCAACGTGAATGACGTAGACGAGGCTCCAGTGGTAAGTGGGACCTCAACCGTCGACTTCGACGAGAACGCCACGGGAACAATCGCATCCTATACGGCTGAAGACCCCGAGGAACACTTGTTCACCTGGGACCTGTCGGGTACTGACGCAGGCGATTTCAACATCGTGGATGGCGATCTGACATTCAAGTCGCCGCCGGACTTCGAGACCAAATTCACGTACCAGGTCACTGTAGTGGCAACTGACAGTCGCAACGATGGCGAGTTGGCCGTGGCTGTCAATATTAACAACGTGGACGAGGACGGGTCTTTGACCCTGTCGTCAAGACAGCCACAGGTCGAGTCAGTTCTGACCGCCACACTGACAGACCCAGACGAAGGCATCTCAGCCCTAACATGGACTTGGGACACGGCTACAAGCACTGACTGGACTACCGTCAGAACAGCCACGTCAAGCAGCGGATCCAGTGACAGCTACACGCCGGTCGACGCCGGCGTGGGCAAGAGCATCCGCGTTACTGTCTCATATACAGACGGTCAAGGTTCCGGCAAGAGTGTAACAGTCACATCTACGAATCCGGTCCAGGAGAAGCCTCCGACTAACGTCGCGCCGACATTCCCACCAACTACAGACACTCAGTTGTCTGTACCTGAGAACACTGGGCCAGAACAAAACATAGGCGACCCAGTAACGGCCACAGACGATAACAATGACGATCTGAACTACAAGCTGGGTGGTGATGACGCCGCGTCCTTCGACATTGATGACTCGACCGGTCAGTTGAAGACTAAGGCCCCCCTGGACCGCGAGGAAAAGGACACCTATACCGTAACGGTGACAGCCACAGATCCTTCTAATGAGGAGGCCACGGTCACGGTCACAATCACTGTGACGGACGTGGACGAGCCGCCAACTCTCTCTGGGAACAATTCACTGACATACCCAGAGAACAACACGGGTTCAGTGGTAACGTTCACCGTGGCCGATCCCGAAGGAGGAGACGTAACCCTTAGACCTGAGGGAGTGGACGGGAGCCGCTTCAGGTTCAACGGCAACGCACTAGAGTTCAACTTTCAACCGGACTTCGAGGCCCCTCAGGATGACGGCAAGGACAACACATACAACGTAATAGTAGTGGCAGACGATAAGCACAGCACCACCTCGTTGCCCATCACCGTGACCGTCACCAACGTCAACGAACCGCCGCAGTTCCCGGCCAGCGACACCGGCACTCGGAGCGTGACTGAGAATACGGCTGCAGGTCAGAACATCGGCGCCCCGGTGTCGGCATCTGACCCGGAGAACGATTCCCTCACCTACACGCTTAGCGGCACCGATGCGAGGCACTTCGACATCGATGCCTCCACCGGGCAGATTCTCGCCAAGTCAGAACTGGACTACGAGAGCAAGACTAGCTACTCGGTGACGGTGTCGGTGAGCGACAGCCTGAACATCGACGGCAATACGGACGCAGTAACGGACGACTCCATCGACATCACCATCAACGTGATAGGTGAGAACGAGGCTCCGGTGATTACCGGCGCCACCTCGACGGACTTCGCCGAGAACGGCACACGCGCGGTCGCCAGCTACACCGGCAGGGACCCCGAGGGCGGCAGCGTATTCTGGACCGTGCTCGGCACCGACAGCGCGTACTTCGCCATAACCAACAGCGGCGTGCTCAGCTTCGATCCTGCGCCCGATTATGAAGACGCGAAGGACTCCGACCGGAACAACGTCTACCACGGGACCGTGCAGGCGTCCGACGGCAACAACATCAACAGGCGCGACGTAACCGTCACTGTAACCAACGTGGAGGAGCCCGGAACGGTCGAGCTCTCGTCGGTGCAGCCGCAGGTCGATACGCCGCTGACGGCCACCCTAGATGATCCCGACGAGGTCACATCTGCAGTCACCTGGTCGTGGCAGAGGTCGCGTGTGGGCAACAAGTCTGGCTGGAGCACAATCAGCGGTGCCACTTCGGACAGCTACACACCGGTGGCAGGTGACGTTGGCAGGTACCTAAGGGCCACCGCGAGCTATGACGACGGATACAGCAACGGCAAGAGCGCAAATGCAGTATCTGAAAACACCGTGCGCGCCGTGCCGGTGAACAACGATCCTCCAAGGTTCCTGTCTAGCTTCGAGCGTCGCTCGGTCGACGAGAACACGGCGCGAGGCCAGAACGTCGGCGATCCAGTGGAGGCCGTTGACGACGTGAACGACAGGCTGACCTACAGGCTCGGCGGTACGGACGCCAGCATGTTCAGCATCGTCCGGACCACAGGCCAGATCCAGACCAGCCAGCCGCTGGACTACGAGACTGACACCAGCTACTCGGTGACAGTCATTGCTGCCGACCCGTCCAACGCGACGAGCTCAGTCCCGGTTACCATCACAGTCGTGAACATCGATGAGCCGCCCGTGGCCGTGGACGACACTGCCAGCGCTACGGAGGACGGCTCCGCAGTCACAATAGACGTGCTCACGAACGACTCCGACCCAGAGGGTATGCAATTGAACCTCGACTCGGTGACGCAGCCAGCAAACGGCAGTGCGGCCATCGTGGGCACGAACGTCGAGTACACGCCGAATGCGGGCTACTACGGCACTGACTCGTTCACCTACACGGTATCGGACCAGAGCAGCAACTCGTCGGTCGGCAACGTGGTCGTGAACGTGGCAGCCGACAGCGATCCGACGGTCCAGACCGGTACGATCGGCATCCAGTTCGTGGCGATCGACGGCGGCGGAGAACGCATCACACTGTCCGACTACTTTACTGATCCTGACGAAGACCACCCACCCTACCAGGCAACTAGCTCGGACGCTGCCATCTTTACTGTGGAGGTCTCGGACGGATACCTGAGCATCACTCCGGTCGGCATCGGTGTGGCAACGACCACACTGACGGTGTCCGACACCCCTGGCATCAACCAGGAGTTCAGGGTGATCGTGTACAGGCCGGTCGTGGCCCGCACGAACACCGAGACCGTGCACATCGTCGACCCGGCGGTCGACACGACGCTCGTGTCAACGACTACGACATCGACCACCGGCAGCTTGTCCGTCCTCTTCCAGGCCGGAGCGCGCGACAACTACTTCCAGGTCGCCATAGACGCTCACAGCAACAACTGCGGCGTCGAGGCGCCAATCGATCACCAGCACGTGTGCGTACTGGTCGACCTGTTCGACCTGGGTGCGCAGTCGATTGAGGAGAGTCTGGACCTGCCATCGACACTGCACGTGACCCTGGACCAGGGTACATACAACGCAGTCAAGGCAGACGTGGACAGCGGCGACTTCACGATGTGGAAGGGCCACGGCCCGACCGATGTTTCGTGGAGCCAGATAGCGCAGTGCCCGGACCCGCGCGGAACCGGCGAGTGCTACGAGCTGACCGTCGACGAGAACAGCAACGGCGGAGTGATCACCGTATACAACATCGAAGGCTTCAGCGAGTTCGCGGCTGGAACAGACCAGCCCGCGCCTCCTCCCACTGAGCCGCCCACGACGACTCCTCCACCGACAACAGGAGGCGGTGGGAGTACGGGCGGAGGCTCTGGCGGAAGCGGCAGCTCAGGTGGAGGCAACTCTGGAGGCAGCAGCTCACGCAGCAGATACACCAGCGGCAACCAGACTCCGCAGATCTTCGGTCAGACCGACGTGACGTTCAGTGAAAACGACACCGGTCCGGTCGCAAGCTACACAGCCGAAGATCCCGATGACGACGACCTCACGTGGTCGCTGCTCGGATATGACAGGAGCAAGTTCGAGATCTCCCAGGAAGGAGTGCTGGCCTTCAGGAGTCCTCCAGACTACGAGACACCTGAGGGAAGACAGGGCAACACTTACTGGGTCATCCTCCAGGCGGAGGACGACGGAAGACCAAGTGAGTACGACGTACACAACGTACGTGTGACGGTCATGCAGGTCAACGAGCTTGGAGAGCTCATAGGAGATGCCGAACTGTCGCTGGCAGAGAACAGCATCGAAGGGATCGCCCAGTACCAGGTCGACGACCCTGAAGAGGGCACGATCACCTGGTCGCTCTCCGGACCTGACGCTGGCATGTTCCAGATCGACGAGCAGGGCAACCTGTCACCGGCCGCCTCGCTCGACTTCGAGTCGCCAGCAAGCTCAGGCGACACCAACGTACACTCGCTGAAGATCACCGCAACTGACAATGGTGAACCGGAACTGTCTGTCGATATGGACGTATCGGTCACGATCACCAACGTGAACGAGGCTCCTCTCGTCAGCGATATACCGGATGTCGATCTGATGTCGTACCACAGTCCGTGGATGATCGACCTGAGCACGTACTTCACTGATCCCGACGGGGATGACCTGGGCTACGACTTCTCAGGCGACAACATCACCGAAGTGGCGCTCGCCCACCTCGAGGGCGACACCCTGTCGATAGACCCGGTCAGTGGTGGAGGCGTATCGTTCTTCGTGGTCGCCACCGACACAGGCGGTCTGAGCGCAGTGACCAGCGTAGCGGTCTTGGTCACTGAGCCAGGTCCGGCGCCCACTCCCGCTCCAGCCGTGACAGTACCAGTACCGGTAAGCACTCCGGTTCCGGCAGTGGTCGCCCCGGCTCCGGTCAGCACTCCTGCTCCTGCGGTGGTCGTCCCGGTGCAGACGCCAACCGTGCCCGATCCGGTGTTGGCCCCAGAGCCTGAGCCAACGTTCGTACCGCTACCGCCACTGGTGGAGCGCAAGATAAGTAACCAGACCCAGGGCTCTGACTCAGTGTCCAAGATGATAGTCGCGTTCGCGTTGGAACCAGTCGACGAACCCATGGCAGAGGTGGCGCTACCGCCAGCACCGACAGCGGAGGCCCCGCAGAAGCTCTCACCGATCGACGAGGGAGCGGACGGGCACTCCCCTGCCCCACTCTCGGCGACGCTGGACGGCAGCGGAGATGGACTCTCGATCTGGCTCTGGCTGCTCCTGACGCTAATCGCGATGGTGACGGCAGGTTACGCAGTCAGAATGTACGTCATACACCGTATGTGATCCTAACCACCGCGGCATGGCTGACACGGGGGTCAATCCAGCCATGTCGCGGCTTCCTATCAACCATCCACTACGATACCGAAGCTCAATCTCGTCCCGACTTCGAGCTCGACATCCCTCATTATGAAGACCATGACATCGCGCACTCACACACCCCTTGAGGTCAAGCTCTGGGGAGAGTTGGCGTGCTTCACGAGACCGGAATCTAAAGTGGAGCGGGTGAGCTATCCGGTTCTGACACCATCAGCCGCTAGGGGCATTCTAGAGGCCATTTTCTGGAAACCACAATTCAGGTGGCTGGTCGAGGAGATCCTTGTCCTGAACCCAATACGTTACTTCTCGATTCTGAGAAACGAAGTCAACTCGAAGGCCGTTTTTCGGACTGCGTCAACATGGATGAGTTCAGGTACGGGAGGGTACTTCACCAATGAAGATAGGACCCAACGTCACACCCTGGCCATACGAGAAGTGGCCTATGTCGTGAGAGCGCAGATCGTGATCGAAGATGGGGTTGAAAGTCACCCGGCGATGTACCGGGACCAGTTCAGGCGAAGAGTAAGGAGGGGTCAATGCTTCGCGACGCCCTACTTCGGATGCAGGGAATTCACGGCCCACTTTGGGGCACCCGATGGAACTGAGCGCCCTATTCAAGACTCAACCAACCTCGGCAGGATGCTGCTGGACATTCGTTACGAGCAGAACCAGAGCGGAAGGGGGGAGCCGACGTTCTTCGAAGCTGAATTGGAACGTGGCGTGCTCCGTGTACCTGATCCTTTGGGTGGAGACTTCCGCTAGTGCTTATGCAGCGTCTGAAGGAGTTCGCCGAAGCGGACACGTTTGACCAGATACCAAGACTATACTCTCGAAGGCCTATTCGATATGTCATCGACCTTGACAACGACGGGCTACTCTTGGACCCCGAGCCGACGGATACCAGTGATGCCTCGGACCGCCAGAGAAGCAAGGGGGCAGTCAGGGTGGCCCCTTTTCTGGCCAGGTCAAGAGGCATCAGACCTCTACTGCTTGCAGACAACGCGCACTACACTCTAGGGATGTTTTCAGAGGGCATGAGTCCGGATCGAACGAGGGCCATGCACAACTCATACCTTGCGCTGGTCGACCGGTGTGGTCAAGCCACGGGACTATCTCCCGTGCAAGCCATACATCGCTTCCTTGACGCCGATGGACCCGGACTCTCCCTTCCCAGGGACTTTGACGCCCGAGACTCCATAACCTTTCGCGTCAATGGGAAGTACCCTATCGACTTCCCGGAGGTGCGCCAGTATTGGGCCAGCGAGGCCGCGACCCGCGCTACACGGGAACTGCAGTGCCTGGTCTGCGGCGATGCGGGGCCTGCACTGGACCATCTAACGAAGAAGCTGAAGGCGATTCCGGGCGGTCATGCAGCTGGATCGTCCTTCACTTCAGCGAACAGACCCGCGTTCGAGTCATATGGTCTGAAGAGTACGCACAACGCCCCGATGTGCCCTGACTGCGGCGAAAAAGTGACAGGGGCCGCCAACGATCTTCTCCTGGACGAAAGCTCCAACATCAGTTTCGCTTCTGCCAAGGTGGTCATCTGGACCCGTCAAGAGGCACCAATAGATTGGCCAAGGATTCTGGACTTGCCAGACCAGACCGAGGTGCTGGCGCATATCAGACGTCTCAGTTCAGGCGTTCACAGATCGGGTGTCGAAGACGTCCCAATTTACTGCGCCATCTTTTCGGGCAGTGGAGGTCGAGTCGCCATTCGCGACTGGTTCGAGACCACAATCGGTCTGGCGGAGCGGAACCTACTTAGTTGGTTCAGCGCGCACGACACAGCGAACGCGAGGCAAGAGGAGTCAATGCCGCTGAGCATACACGCGCTAGCAGGTGCAACGGTCCGGAACTTGAAGGACGTGACCCCGTCCGTTGTGACCTCCCTGGTTCGCTGTGCCCTACTGGGCACCGGAGTTCCGCTGGGACTGCTGCACATGGTCGTGAGCCGAAATCGCTCCGAGCGGAGAGTGACCAGACCGAGAGCCGCGCTGACCAGATTGGCGCTGACTGGGGCGACATGTCCTGACAACCGCCTAGCGGGCCTCGACAGGTCTAACCACACCCCGGCATACCTGTGCGGGCGGCTGCTCGCAGCAATGGGAAACGCCGAACTGGCGTGTACAGGGGCCACGCGGTCTTCCATGGTGGACCGCAATTTCGCCATGGCCTCGACGTCCCCCTCGGGCATATTCGACAGGCTTCAAGTGCGTTTCCGCCAGCATCTTCAGACTGTCCGACGCCAAAGCACATCGGCTTGCAGGGCCATAGAGAGGTCGGAGGGCGAGATTCTAGGATTCCTCCCTCGCTTCCCCGCAGTACTCAACCTAGAAGAACAGGGCCTGTTTGGACTGGGATTCTATCATCAAAGGGTCGACATTCTCAGGCAGATGCGAGGGCTCTCGGATAGGTCAAGTGCTCCCACGACCGCCCCGTCCTGTCTCGACGGCGTCTCCTTGTGAAGCTGTACTCAGTGACAGATATTCTTCATACGGACGTAAGGCGGCGGCACGATTTCGTGCTTCTATTTGACGTCACGGACGGAAATCCTAATGGAGACCCCGATGCCGCGAATCAACCTCGTGTGGACCCAGAGACCATGCAAGGACTCGTTACAGACGTTGCGTTAAAGAGAAAGGTCAGAGACTGGGTAGATGCACTTCGTGGGGGTGAATCCAGGTTCAAGATATACGTACAGAGTGGGGAAGCCCTGAACTCCAAGCATCAACGGGCATACGATGATCTCGGCATTCGCTCGACCGGCACGCGCCAGAGCCTGTCAGATGTCGACAGGGCAAGGGAATGGATGTGTTTCAACTTCTATGACATTCGGGTGTTTGGGGCGGTGATGTCGACAGGTGTAAACTGCGGCCAGGTCAAGGGTCCAGTTCAGTTAACCTTTGCGAGATCGGTCGATCCAGTTATGCCAATCGACCTTCTGATCACACGCGTGGCTGTAACTCGTCCTGAGGAACTCGAAGTTGCATTCTCAGAGGATGACGGCATTGGCATCGGCGGCAAGCGAGTCGAAATGGGTAGAAAGGCGATTGTCCCTTACGGCCTGTACCGGGCCCACGGGTTCGTCAACCCTCACTTCGCTGAAAGAACGGGCCTGGACAGAGAAGACCTCTCGCTGTTCTGGAGCGCGCTGGCCAACATGTGGGATCTGGATCGGTCCTCCTCCCGCGGCCTGATGGCCTGCCGGGGATTGTTCGTCTACAGTCACGAAAACGCAATTGGCAACGCACCAGCTCATACACTCTTCGAGAGAATCTCCACCAGGTTGCGAGATGGTGTAACGACTCCAAGAAGTTTCAGTGATTATGAGGTTAGAGCAGACGACTCCGACTTACCTGATGGGGTTGAACTGAACCGGCTGATCGCGTAAGCAGGGTGCCCTGGCACCAATCCGTAGCGTCAGTTTAGGGGCCGGATGAGGATTGAAATATGGAAGATGCTGTGAAGCCATTCCCCTTCTCGCTGGTTAATTCCAGCGTGACGGGGATGTGGGGAGGCAGAATACGCTAATGCCACCCAAAGTAGCATCCGGCCCCTCCTCTGCCTCTTGAAGTTACAAATCCTGTAACACCCATCACTTCCCACGCCATGTCCTGGTAATTCCCCCCAAATCCAGACGTTGGGCTGTTACTTTTCCCTAGAGTCCCGAGCTTTGAGGAGTAGTTGTGTTACGTCTCATAGTTCGCCCTGTGCAGCCAAAGTATAGCGATCGAGGCTCCAGCCCTCGGACCGAATAGCCTTAACCGATGCTACGCTTTATAATCCGTTCGATTAACCCTAGCAAGCCAAAACAGGAGCGGGCATTATGGCAGACGAAACAATTCGCATCGGCTACGTTGGAGCTGGCGATAACACGAGGCTCAGACATCTTCCGGGATTCGCGGCAATCGACGGCGTGGAGAGCGTCAGCGTAGCCAACAGGAGCCGGGAATCGAGCCAACGAGTCGCCGACGCATTTGGACTTAGCACTGTCTACGACTCCTGGGAAGACCTGATCGACGCGGACGACACTAACGCCATCTGCATAGGAACTTGGCCGTATATGCATAAGACTCTGGTGCTCGCGTCACTTGCGGCTGGCAAGCACGTCATGACAGAGGCACGCATGACGATGAATTCCGCTGATGCTCGTGAAATGCTTGAGGCGTCGCTGGCATATCCCGACCTTGTGACTCAGATCGTGCCCGCACCCCACACTCTCAAGATCGACAACACAATCAAGGACATGATCTCAGACGGTTACTTCGGGGATGTCCTGTCCGCCGACATTACCGTGCATCAGGGGGACTTCGTAGACTACGACTCTGAACTCCACTGGCGACACAACCGAGACCTCTCCGGCAACAACATAATGCAGATGGGAATCTGGTACGAGGCCATCATGCGATGGTTCGGCCCGGCAGCAGCCGTGTCGGCGGTCGGGCGAGTTAACGTCAAGCAACGCAGGGGATGGGATGGTGGTCTTGCTTACATAACCATCCCGGATCACGTCGAGATACTCATAGAGTTCGCATCCGGTCCTGTCGCCCGACTGCGCCTCAGTACCGTAACGGGCCTGGCCTCTGCTGATGGCGTGTGGATCTTCGGCTCGGAGGGTACAGTCCACGTTGACTCGGCTACCATGACGGTTCGAGCTGGCCAAAGGGGTGACAGTGAGCTATCAGTGATAGACATTCCCGCAGAGAAGCAGGGCGACTGGCGCGTGGAGGAAGAGTTCATTAACGCGATCAGGGGACTGGAGCCGATCACACATACCAACTTCTTTGACGGCGTCAGGTACATGGAGTTTACAGACGCTGTCACGATCAGCATGCAGACAGGAGAGCGGGTTACACTGCCATTGGCGTAGGACCTGAATTACAGCCTGGGGACGCGAGGAAAACACTTGGATTACTCAGACCTTTTCACAAAGAACATGCCCGCTGAGGTAGAGGGACCACCCGGCCAGGCAGAAGACACAAGGTTTACTTTCTCGGTAACTTACACCGACCGCGATACGATGCCTGTCAACGGATTTGTCGATGCGTTGGCCGACATCATGCCACGGGAAGGCGTCGAACTCGCGAAGTACCCTCCTCCGCAGGGACACGTTGGTCTGAGGGAATACATCGCGGAGGCGCTCCATGCCAATCGGGGAATGGACGTGCCCGTGGACAACATCTTCCTGAGCGCAGGTGCAGGTGGCGCTGTCGGCACTATCCTGGACGCCTTTATTGACGCTGGTGATACGGTTCTCGTGGAGGAGTTCTGCTACTCGGGAACACTCGGGATGCTGCTCGGCAAGCGCGCAAATGTGATCCACATTCGTACTGACGCCAACGGTATGGACACCGAGGCGCTAGAAGAGACCGTGAAAGACCTGGCCTCCAGGGGCACGAAGCCCAAGTTGATCTACACCATTAGTGTGTATCAGAACCCGATGGGAATGACACTCAGCGCCGAGCGTCGAAGTCACATGGTGGAGATTTCCCAGAAATATGGTATTCCGATTCTGGAGAACGAGTCGTACGCCGACTTCCGCATAGATGGGGACCCTCTCCCTCAGGCGATGTACGGAATGAACGACCAGGACGGCATATCACACGTATCCGCGTACACCAAACTGCTAGGCTGCGGGCTAAGGCTCGGATTCGGTGTCGTTCCTGACGAGGTCAAGGAGGTTGTCGGCAAACTCCGGTTTGGGTCGTCGCCCAGCCACCTGACTTCCATGGCAGTGTATGAGTATCTGAGGCAGAACGGGGACGAGTACATAGAGGCTGTCGCACAGTCCCTTGGGGCGAAGCGTGACGCCATGCTAGCGGCACTCGGAGAGCACTTCCCACCTAGCTGCGAGTGGAGCAATCCGCACGGCGGGATGATGCTGTGGGGCCGACTGCCGGAGGGCGCAGACACCTGGAACACACTGGAGAAGGCCGTCGAGGCCGGAGTCAAGTACAACCCCGGAGCCGTGTACAGGGCGAATCGCTCCCCGAACAACTACATGCGCCTCACGTACAGCTACCACAGTACAGACGAAATAGCCGAGGGGATCGAGATCCTGGCAGGCGTTTTTGAGAGGGAAGGCCTTTTCGACAATGCGTAGGTCCTCCGAGTAACCCTCAGTCCTGAATGACACCCCAATCTTCAGAGTGTAAGATTACGCGGGCACGATTCCATGCCCCGTTTACACCTGATGCCCCAAGGAGAGAATCAAATGCCCGAACAGAGTAAGTTCAGCTTCGAAGGTCTGTACTCCAGGCATGCACCGGAGGGGAGGCCTCGGGCTGGCGCTGTCAAGCGCGGCAAGTACGACTTCGCAGTCGCTTATCCGGATCCCAAGTCGATTCCATTTGACGGGCTGGTCAACGGGCTCCAGCAGGCACTTGAGGAGGAGGGAGAAGACCTCGCGATCTACGCGCATCCTCAGGGTTACAGGCCTCTGAGGGAGTACGTCGCAGACAAGCTGGCAAGGGAACGTGACATCCATGTGTCGGCGGACGAAATCATCCTTGGTGACGGATCAGGTCAGCCGATCCACATGTTCCTGGAAGTACTAATCGATCCCGGAGACGTCGCCCTCACGGAGGACTACGTCTATGCTGGAACCCTCGGGCAGTTGCGTCGATTCGGCGCAGACGTTCGCGGAGTTGAGACAGACGACGAAGGTATGCTCCCCGATGCCCTCGAGTCGGTGATCGAGCGTGCCACCGGACAGGGTCGAAAGCCCAAGCTGATCTACACGATTCCCACGTATCAGAACCCGCAGGGCTGGACGATGTCGCTGGAACGACGACAGGCCATGGTGGAGATCGCCAACCGCCACGGTGTTCCCATTCTGGAAGACGACTGCTATGTTGACCTCCGGCTGGATGGCCCCGAGTCGCCCACATCCATTCACTCGCTTGATGAAACCGGGAGCGTGATGTATGTCGCGTCCTTCTCCAAGATCATCGCCCCGGGTATGCGGATTGGCTACGGCACAGGGCCATCTGAAGTCCTCGACAGGGCCCTGGTGGCCAAGAGCGGCGGTTCTGTTAACTCGTTCGCGTCTTACGCTGTCCACAGATACTCAACTGGCAACCTTGACTCTCACATCGAAGAGATCAATGACATCCAGAGAGCGAAGCGCGACGCCATGCTGTCGTCTCTCGGAGAGAACTTCGGGGACCGCGCTGAGTGGAGCAACCCTCACGGCGGGCTCTTCATCTGGCTGAAGATGCCCGACGGGAGCGACATCACGTCGATCAGGGACGATGTCCTGAACGACTACGACGTTGGCTACTTGCCAGGGGTCAACTTCTCTCCTGAAGGCAGCACGGGACAAAACTATGCCCGGTTGTGCTTCGGGTACAACGAGCCCGACGAAATTTACGAGGGCATAGCGCGTCTGGCAGAGGCGTTCGACAAGAAGGGTGCGTTCTAAGTAGTACCTATACTGCTAGCTTCCCTTGGCGTGAGACGGATGGAGTGAGGTAGGACCATGCGAATCTGCTCGTTTCTCCCAAGTGCGACCGAAATCGTCTATCTTCTGGGTCTTGGAAACTCCCTGCATGGGGTGAGCCACGAATGTGACTTTCCAAGCGGCGCTTCAGACAAACCTAAGGTTGTGCGGAGTCGCATAGACTCGAGTTCACTGAGTAGTCAGGAGATAGACTCGGCCGTCACTGACATGATGATGCGCGGCGAGAGCATTTACGCCGTAGCTGAGGACGTTCTCGGAGAAGCAAGACCGGACCTCGTTGTTACACAACGTCTCTGCGAGGTGTGCGCGGTATCCTTAGAGGACGTCGAGGAGGCGGTGAGCCGGCTGGATGTCACCCCTGCAGTACTCTCACTGGACCCTCATGGGCTGGAAGATGTGCTGGACAGCATCAAGGTATTGGGCGCCCATACTGGCACCCAGTCCGTTGCCCATGCTGCCGTCTTTAACTTGAGGGCAAGGATCGACGCTGTGCGGCGAACTGTCGCCGAAGTGGGTGACAGACCGACCGTCGCTTGCGTCGAATGGATGAGCCCAGTTATAGCCGCCGGTCACTGGGTGCCTGAGATGGTGCAGACGGCCGGTGGCAGTGATGCCCTGGTAGAGCCTGGCGCTCCATCTCCGCGGCTTGAGTTCGAAAGAATCGCAGATGTTGATCCGGACGTGATCATCCTCATGCCATGCGGTATGAACGTTGAGCAGGCCGCTGCAGAGTTCCACGCATTGCCCGACAGAGAGCGTTGGGAGGGCCTCCGGGCGTTCAAGTCAGGCAGTGCTTACATTGTTGACTCTGGCGCGCTATTCAGCCGCAGCGGCCCGAGGCTGGTCGACGGACTTGAGATACTGGCACGGATCGTTCATCCAGACCTGTTCCACGATCAGCCACCTGTGGAATTCTGCCAGCAAGTGTAGCCTCTGGAGAGCACCCGGCCTGTACCGGGGGGCGCAAGACCCTGCACGGGACGACTACTGACGACTGAACCTGGTCATCATCTCCCATGACATCTGTCGCCTGAGGTCTTCATAACCTCGCTTCAGCAACTCGACTTCTGCTGTGAGCCTGCCGGCAGAGCTGTCATGTTCCAGCAGCCGTTGCTTTTCCCCAAGGTCCATCTGAACGGTGTTGGCTATGTGGTACGACAATGCTTCTGGGTCTGAAGGTACGCGCGTCCTGCTAACCCAACCTCCAGCAACGCCGACGGAGGCCTGTGCGTAGTCTGAGAATGCATCCGTAGCCGCGCGGACAACTTCGTCGGATGAAGTCAGGTCTGGGCTGGCATCCTCAAGCAGCTCCACCTCTGCAGCTACAAACGGTTCGCGCTGTGTAACGCGCAGGACCCTGAATCGCTGAACTCCGACAGCGGAGACGAAGAACCGGTCGCCTTCGATACGGTTAACCTGGGTAATGTGGGCGACAGTTCCGATTTCGTGGGGAACTGCCGGTCCGCCGACTTCCGGACCCTCCCTGATGAGGGACACGCCAAACCGGTTGTCAGACTCCATGCATTCCCGCAGCATAAGCTTGTAACGCTCTTCGAAGATCTGAAGAGGCAGGGAAGCGTTGGGGAACAACACAGTGTTCAGTGGAAAGAGCGGCATGTTGCGCCGCGAAGTCGTCATCAGGGTATCCGTTAGGTCAGAGTTTAGCGTCCGTCCGCAGTGCGGGCAACTGCTAATCGACACTCACTCGTGGAGCCGGACTAACGTTTCTGGAATCACTTCTCGAAGTCCAGGTGGGCGTAACGCATAAAAATACCTCCACCTGGCCTTGCCAATGGACCGTTAACACAGAGGCACGCAATGACATGGGTGGTCCCGGGTTTGGCATCGTCCGCTACCTTGACCCTGTTGGTGACATTGAACCCGTTTACCGCCCCTGAATCACGGTCCCACTCGCCATCAATCCAGATTTCACCGTAGTCGTCGATACTGGTCTCAAACCAGATTGCCGAGCCTTCCACGTTGTAGCTGCCAATCGTCTCCGGCAGTGTGACCGCAATTCTGTACCAGCCAAAGGTGAGGCCTTCAGATTGCTTCTTTCTGATGCCGGGATGCTCTTCCCTGCCCGATGGCTTGCCTTTTCCTCCGGCCTCTACATCGTCCAAGACTTCCCAGGATGAGTCATCGTAATCTGCCAGGCGCGCTGGGCTGTCCAAGGTCCGCGCCACCAGTCCTTCATTAGGCTCGCCCGGGTTCCAGCCAGAGCCGAATCTCCATTCTGTTCCAAGTTGGGCAAGTACCTCCGGGTCCTCTATGTCAAGTGTGACGATAGCCACTGGCCTTCTCCTTTTGGGGAACGTGCCGATGTATAGGTTGTCCGGCTGTCCGGCGCTGGTCGCTAGGTTCTCAGCACAGGCAGCGCTTGTCAACAGAACCGCCAGTCATGTGTGTCGCTAACCGTCCATCCCATGTCTGCGTTGTACTCACCGAGCAGGCTCACATACGACCATACCACTTGAACCACAGGAGACAGAAGATGAACCCGAAGTCGCTGGGAATGGCGGGACTGGTGGCCTTAGCGGCGCTCGCACTGATCGCGGTGATCGTTTCCAATCCGCTCACATCTCAGGCATCCACACACGAACCGGCGGTCACCCAACCGACGGCGGAACGATTGAGTACAGATCTGACAACTGTAGAGGAGATAACCCAGCCACAGCAGATCGAACTGCTACAAGGCGCAGAGGAAGACACAGACGACTCTAACCCGTACATTGGGGTCCACATAATCGAACTGGATGACGGATCGGTCAAGGTACTGCGGGTCGTGGCAGGTGGGCCTTCGGACGGCCTGCTGATGCAAGACGACATCATAACGGCAGTTGACGGCACGACGATAGAAAGTACGAGCGATCTCGTCGATGCCATCACAGAAGCTGGTGTCGGCACTGAGATTGCACTAACCGTAACGCGAGACGGGTCCAGCATCACCGTAAACGTCACAGTGGGCAGCAGGGAGACGTCAAAGGCGTCCCTGAGCGGCCACCGAGCGAGCAGATTCCACGCACTACCTGGATTTGGATTCTCCCGGTTTGGAAAGGCTAAGAGGATTCCCAACAGCCCAGCCAGCGGGGCAGTAGTCCGCTCTGAAGTCGTATTCGAAAACGAAGATGGCAGCTTTACGACCCATCGAAGGGTGATTGGCACGGTCTCGGATGTCGACGCCACAGCAGGCACATTCACACTTACCCCAAGGGACGGGTCTGACGCTATCGATTACACCATCGGGGATGAGACAAAGGTCATCATGAACCGCAGCGGAGATCTGGGACCGCTGAATACTGAAGATGACACGCTTGTCGTCGATGTCGACGGCGAAGTAACAACGGTGATACAGGGCGATTGGCCCGAGAAGCGGAGTTACTTCTCCCAGGGTAGTAAACGATTCGGCCTGCGGGACGGAGGCAGGTGGTCAGTTCGAGGTAACTCTTCCGACCGCGGCGCATTCTTTGACAGAGTGTTCGACGAGATGCGGGAGAGGTTTGACAATAGGAGTTGACTGGGTCAATGGCCCTCAGGACCCTGTCTAAGGAACGTTCTTAGATAGGCAAGAGTCATCAAACGAAACAGCTACAGGCCCCGCAAGTGTGCGGGGCCTGCTTTCGTTGTCAGGACTCCCTCCAATTCAGGTTGACGGCGTCACAGGCCATAGTACCATTAAAGGGCATGACTGACTCAGGAACTTGGAGGTGCCGGGCAATGTCTTTTCTGAGAAGTCTTCAGGCGAAGGTACTTCTGGCCGCGCTCATCCCAGGCTCCATAATCTTGATAATTGTTGCTGTCATTGCCCTGTTCCAGTACGTCGCGACGGTGTTGGAAGTTGTCGAAGAGCGAGACTCAAAGGTGGCCATGCTCTCCGCATATCAACTGAGTGACGGGCTAATTCGGCACACCAGAATCCTGGAAACTGTCGCAAACGAAGGTGATTCACCAGTATTGGACACGGTAGCAACTCGACTGTCGTTTGCGTTGGCGCGAGGACAGCTCAGCCAGTTCGACGGAGGTGTAACACTTTACGACCAGAACGGACGCGCAGTCTGGTCAAGTCTTGGCCCAGACTCCTCCCAATTACCACACTTTCCGGACGTAGCCTCCGTTCGGCAGTCTACAACGCCCGTTTACTCTAATGTGTTCAGCGGGGCCAGGAGCGAGCACTCCTCCGTGAGGTTCTCAGTGCCGGTTATTGGCGACGAAGGGGAGTTTACAGGAGTGATTTCAGGTACAGCGGCCCTCGACGGCCCACTCATGCAGGCGGTTGTCTCGGACTCACTTCACCTGTTTTCAGACGCGGGGGGTCTCACATATGTCGTGGACGGAGGAGGACGTTCCATCTTCCACAGCAGGCCCGACCTCGTTGGCCAAGACTTCACTGAGTACCCTCCAGTGGCGGAGGTGACGAAGGGAGAAACAGGGGCAAACCTGTCGACTTCCCCGACTGGGGAAGGAGTGATATCAGGGTTCTCTCCGGTACCAGGAACGGACTGGGGTGTTGTCACCCAGCAGCGCTGGTCTGAGGTCGAACAGCCGATACTCATATCCAGCCTTACTGTCCTGGGCCTGCTTCTTCTCGGGGCATTTCTGGCAATTGGGGGCATCTGGATCTCAATAGGAAGGGCCCTCCGTCCAATAAGGGAGCTGAATGCTGGCGCCCAGAGGATAGCAAGCGGAGACTTTGACTACACGATTCAGGCAGAGACTGGGGATGAAGTCCAGCAGCTAGCTCACCAATTCAACCTGATGGCACAGGCCCTCAAGGCCTACTACGCTGAGCTTGAAGAGCGTGTAGCACGTCGAACAAGTGAACTGGCAGACTCCGAGGAACGTGTCAGAGCGGCTGCTGAGGAGAGTGCGGTCATGGCTGAGATCGGCCGGATCGTTGGCTCGTCCCTGGACATGAGCCTGGTATACGGCCGATTCGCAGATCAGACGAGGAGGCTAATCGAAGCGGACGCGATTGCCATCATGACTGTCCACCCGGCTGAGAACAGCTTCACGATCTCGTACATGGATGGCCTGGCCCTGTCAGAGCGCCAGCCCGGCCATTCTTACTCTCTGGATGGAACTGTGACATCCAGGACTTTCCGGACGAGCAGGCCAGTACTCTACCAACCAACCGTAGCAGAGGATCTGGAGGGAGAGTTCCCGGGCCTCCTTCCAATGTGGAATGAGGGGCTTCGATCCTTTCTGGCCGTGCCGTTGATTTCTAACAACGAGGTGATAGGAGTCCTCTGGCTAGGCTCGCGAACAGAAGCTGCATTTGGCGATCACGAGGTAGACGCAGCTGGGAGAGTGTCAGCTCAGATCGCTGGCGCAGTAGCTAACTCGCAGCTATATGAACAGATTCAGCAGTTCTTCGCACAAGAGCGAAAGCGGGCCGACCAGTTCCGCACAATTTCTGAAGTCGGTCGCCAGCTCACGTCAATCAGAGACCCTTACGAACTTCTCGCCAGAGTAGGAGAGATAGGAACAACCGAACTTGGGTACGAGACCACCACCTTCGGCATAATTGAGGACGACGTACTGGTGTTCCCGCCAGAAGCGAACCCACACCTGTCGAAACAGATTCTACGTCCCCTCAACGGGGAAAACGGTCCCACAGGGGTAACCGGCCTCGTTGCTGCTACCGGAAAGCCGGTAATTGTTCCCGATATTTCGGACGAACCACGTTACATCCCCGTAATGGATGGCCCGCCAGCAAGGTCGTCGCTAACCGTTCAGGTGTCCGCAGGTGGTAACGCGCTCGGAGTGCTGCACTCTCAGAGTAGGTACCCGGACGCTTTCGATGAGGCAGACCAAGTCGTTCTGCAGGCGCTCGCCCAGGAGATTGGCATAGCCCTTGAGAATGCAAGGATATTCGAATCAGAGAGGCGCCGAAACGAGCAGATGGCAGCAATCAATGCTGTTGCCCTGAACGTCAGCTCGGTCCTGACGCTCGGTGAACTCCTACCTCACGTTGTGCAGCTGGTCCGCGAGACGTTTGGATACCACACCGTTGGAGTATTTCTGAAAGACGAAGAGGGAGAGACGATCGTGCTGCAGGCCGTCGACTCCAATCAGGAAACCGTTCCCCCAAGAGGTACGCGAATGAGGGTGAAGGGTGAAGGAATCAACGCTCACGTAGCGAACACCGGCCTCCCCTGGATTACTGGGGATGCTGAAAAAGATCCTTTCTTCACCGATTTGGGAATAAGCAATCTAAACATCCGGTCCGAACTGGTGATGCCCATTAAACAGGGCGACGCAGTAGTGGGCGTCCTGGATCTGTATTCGGCGGAAAACGATGCATTCGACGACGGCGACATGCTGATCGCGCAGACACTGGCCAACCAGCTGGCGGTGGCGATTGAAAATGCCCGAATTTTCGATGAGACTCGCGACATGGCCGTGCTTGAAGAGCGCAATCGGATGGCCAGGGAGATACACGACACTCTAGCCCAAGGCTTTACCAGTATCGTCATTCAACTGGAGGCTGGAGAGGACTCGCTCGAGGGTGATCCCGAAGCTCTGAGTGAACACATCAGTGCGGCGAAAAGCATAGCGCGAGAGTGTCTTGCCGAGGCGAGACGATCCGTGTGGAACCTCCTACCCGAGGTTCTGGAGAGAAATCCCCTGGACGTGATTATCTCGGATGAGATTGACAGGTTCGCCACCACTGGGGAGGCCGGCGCGGAATTCAACCTCCTGGGGGGACGCAAGGAACTCAATGCAGCCACGCAGGCGGCAATTCTGAGGATTTGCCAGGAGTCGCTGGCCAACGTCCGCAAGCATTCTGGAGCCAACCACGTGAAGGTAACCTTGAACTACGGGCTGGACACGGTCAAGCTGACTGTGAGCGACAATGGAATCGGGTTCGACCCCGAGGGCATAAGGATAGGCGGCGGACAGGGGGGGTTCGGTCTTACGGTAATGCGACAGCGGGCGCGGCTGTTGCGGGGAGACGTTGACATCATCAGTTCACCGGGCAGAGGTACGGTAGTTGAGGCCAAGATTCCGATTTCCTAGCATCCTCAATCGGCCCACATTATGCGCAAGGTGCTAGGATGTGGATTCGAAGAAATGCCGCAGCAATTTGACTGCATTTCCCAAGTTGGATCGAACTCTCTTGGAACATCATCGACAGACAAGGGGCGAAAGGCGCGAGAGTAAGCGTCGAAAGCGCCGAAACATGGGTGTCTCCGGATCCAGCGTCAGGCGATTGCAGCAGATCATCCTGGAAAAGAGCCGCAAAAAATCTGGAAAACGGCGGTGAAACATGACGACCTCACGTCAGGTGCCGAAGGCAATGACAATAGCTGGATCAGACTCCGGTGGGGGAGCGGGTATCCAGGCCGACCTCAAGACGTTTGCTGCCCTCGGTGTATTTGGAACGTCCGCCGTTACGGCCATCACTGCTCAGAATACAACCGGCGTCACGGACGTACTGGAATTGCCGACGTCGCTGATCGAGTCCCAGATTGACGCCATCGTGACGGACATTGGCGAAGATGCAGTGAAGACAGGCATGCTCTCAAGCTTCGAGATTGTCAACACGGTTGCCGAGCGAGTGGCTCACTACGGTTTCGCAAACGTCGTCATAGACCCTGTAATGGTGGCAACATCGGGCAACAGGCTTCTCAGGGAAGACGCTGAGGAGGCGTTACGCAACGTGTTGGTCCCAATGGCGACTGTCGTCACACCGAATAGCAGGGAAGCAAGCGTTCTCACTGGCCGCGAAGTCGCCACGGTCGACGATCTCAAGTCGGCCGCCAGGTTCCTCGTCCATGAACTTGGAGCGCAGAACGCCGTGGTCAAGGGAGGCCATCTTGACGGGCCGGCAACAGACGTACTCTACGACGGCTCTGAATTCTGGATCTTTACATCGGAGAGAATCGAGACTACCAGTACGCACGGCACCGGCTGCACTCTTGCGTCGGCTATCGCAGCCGGTCTCGCCAAGGGCCTTGATGTCCCTGAATCTGTTCAGGCGGCCAAGGACTACGTAACAATCGCCATTCGCAAGAGCTATCCCGTTGGACAAGGGCACGGTCCTGTGAACCACTTTCACGAACTGTGGGGAGGCGCTCAGGCCAGCGAATCTACCTGAGCGGAAAGACCCCCACGCTCTTATCGTAGGGACATAGCTTGGAGTGCACAGTGCCTCATCCTTGGGCCGCCTTCCTTGCCTTCAGAAATGACTCACCGCTGTGCAGTAGCGCCCCAACGCAAACCAAGGTCACGCCCGCGATGAGTCCCCGTCCCGGGTCCTCTCCGAGGATCAGCCATGCAAGCGTAACTCCGGCTATCGGTTGGGCAAAGAAGTAAAACGTCACAGTAGATGGCAGGTAGTGCTTCAGGAGCCATGCGGTAGCTAGGAATCCGAATCCTGCGATAACGAATCCCTGGTAGGCCAGTGCAAACCAGAACGACCCGTCCGTGGTATAGATTGGCGCCTCGAACATGTAGCTGCCTGCAAGCAGCAGGACTGTGCCGATCACCAGCTGTCCCAGCATGAGTTTGGCTTCAGAGACGTGCTGCGCGTAGATCGAAATCATGACCGTACGTGCGCCCAAGAGAATCGCCGAAATCAGGCTCAGAACATCTCCGAGAACAGTGGCGCCAGCCTCACTGGCTCCAGTGTCACCGAAAACGACAGCCAACACGCCCGCGTACGAGAGTGCCATGGCAAACACCCTCCAGCGGGACAGCCTGTCGGACGGTATTAAGAGCTGAGAGATCGTTGCCGCCCAGATAGGCATGGTTGAGTGCAGCGCCACACCATGTCCCGCCGTGGTCAGATCCTGCCCGATATTCATGAACACAAGCTGCACAGAGAACATCAGCCCAACGACTACCAGAGGCCATATCTCGTGCCTGCTGACGGTAAACGATTCTCGCCTAACCGCCATGTAGGCGACTGTCACGACTGCTCCCAGCACGAACCTTATCCAGCCAATTTGCATTGGCGAGCCGCGTTCCAGGGCAACTTTGATACTTACATTGTTTCCACCCCAGAGAACCGCCGTAAAAAGGGCGAAACTGCTGGCAAACAAGCCCGCCGGTCGGCGAGTCTCACCGGCTGGAGCCTTGGTGTCGCTAGGCTGTTGAGTGCTAGTACTGGTCACTTCTATTGCCAGAGCCCTTAGACTGACGAGGCCTGAGATTCGGGCCTATGTTTGCGGCTCTTTCACACAGTTAGGCCTCCGGGGATTCCGGAGGCCTGGAAGGGTTTTCTGTGGAGGCGACGGGCGGATTCGAACCGCCGAATAGGGGTTTTGCAGACCCCCGCCTTAGACCACTTGGCTACGTCGCCATGTCATCTCGTTCAGCTATCGGCACGGAGGTGGTGCCGAGGGGGAGACTCGAACTCCCACAGCCTGTTAGGCCACAGCGCCCTCAACGCTGCGTGTCTACCAATTCCACCACCTCGGCACGCATTCTAGACCCTAAGGTCAAGGAAGCCAGCCGCTTCGAGAGTGAGGACTATTATATCCACGGACTCCAATGTGTGTCCACTCTGATGGGTCGCGAGAGGACGCACTTGTGTCTTATAACTCGGGACGATACGCTTGCCATCAACTCAAAGGTGTCCGACCACTGTAAACTACCAATGCTGGTCAAGTGAATCCCCACTCAAGGGGTGGACCGGGGAGGAAGCACGATGCGCGAACCGAAGGACATTACCATTGAGGAATTGAAACTCATGGCTGACCTGGCAGGGCTGGGGATGGACCAGCAGGAGTTGGAAGAGCTAAAGCCCATCTATGATCTGTACGCCGGGTACGCCAGACAACTCCACACCATTGAGTTCGGTGCGGAGGAGATGGTGGTTGAGTTCCGTCCTGACTGGCCAGAGAGCTAGACACATCCCACTCGCATGTGAAGTTAAGTGACTCCTTTTTGAGAGGTGAACGACGATGGCGACGAGCAGCGAACTGTATTTCCTGTCCATTCACCAGGCCGGAGAGATGATTCGATCTGGAGAACTCTCTCCTGTGGAGTTGACTCGAGCATGTCTGGAACGAATAGAACAGACTGACGACCGTCTCCACTCGTTTATCCTGCTCACGGCCGACGATGCGTTAAGTGATGCAAGGACCGCCGAATCTGAAGTCTTGAGCGGCAACTACAGGGGACCGATGCACGGCATCCCCTTCGCGCTCAAAGATCTGTATGACACCGCAGGTGTGAGAACCACCTCCGGCTCTCAAGTCGACATCGACCGGGTGCCTACACAAGACGCCACTACCACAGCCAGGCTGAAGGCTGCTGGCGGGATCCTGCTCGGCAAGCTCGCCATGCACGAGTTTGCGCTCGGTGGCCCAGACTGGACCACACCATTCGAGCCCGCGCGCAATCCCTGGAACCTCGACCACATCACCGGCGGGTCCAGCAGTGGCTCTGGATCAGCAGTGGCGTCTGGCCAGTGTCTCGGTGCGCTGGGGTCGTGCACCGGCGGATCCATTCGGGGGCCCGCCTCCCTGTGCGGGATCGTAGGTCTCAAGCCCACGTATGGCCGCGTTAGCCGTTACGGAGTCGTGACTCTGAGCTGGTCGCAGGATCACGCCGGTCCGATGACCTGGACTGTCGAAGACACCGCCTACATGCTTCAGGCCATAGCCGGACACGACCCCAAGGATCCCACTTCGAGCCGCGCGCCGGTGCCAGACTACTCGCTCTCCCTCAGGGAGGATATACGTGGAGTGAGACTTGGCCTGCCGCGGCACTACTTCTTCGACCCGGACCCAAGCGTCAACCCTGAAGTGGTGGCTACAGTGGAGAAGGCGGTCAACGAACTGGAGGGCCTCGGCGCCCACATCGAGGAAGTAGAGCTACCAAGCCTTGAGCACGTGAGGGCCGCCAACTCGGTAATCATGGTCAGCGAAGCTTACGCCTATCACGAGCCCAACCTGAAAACGCGTCCGCAGGAATTCGGTGAGATCGTTCGCGGTAGATTCAGGATTGGCGCGCTGATGAGCGCCGCAGACTACCTGCAGGCGCAGAGAATGCGAACGATGGCCCGTCGCGAGTTTGCCGACGTGCTGAAGAGCGTGGACTTTCTGGTAACACCGACAATGACCCAGCCGGCTGCCGCGTTCGAGGGATACGACCCCAGCTCAACTGTCATGGGTAGGAGCTTCACAGCTCCATTCAACGTGACGGGCCTGCCCGCAATATCTGTGCCCTGCGGGTTTACAGAGGACGGCCTGCCGATCGGGATGCAGATCGCAGGCAAGCCGTTCGACGAGCCCGGAGTGATCCAGGCGGCTTACACGTACCAACAGCACGCACGCCTGTACGAGACGAGGCCCCCAGTCTAGTACTCCACTCGGGGCTGGCAAGTGAAAACCGCGAGCCCCGGAAGACTCTGGTCACCGATCTGAGGTTCACTGCGGCACCTGACGGGCAAATGGTCAGCTAGCCTGCTTTCAGTGCACATTTGGGCTGCTCATCCTCATTGGTTGCGCTCGCTACTTGAGCGCGACGCGAATACCTCTGCCCGAGACTTCCCATTAGGGAGAATCTGAACCCTAGCCGACTTCCCCAAGAGTGTGACGTGGTTCTCTCCATTTATCGCCAGGTCTAGGGAGCGGCGAGCCCGACTCCGTGGTGCTGCACCCCCTCAATAGGTCAATTCACACTCCGAAGTGCGTAACATCACTTCTAATAGTAACGCTTCGCGCATCGAATACCCTGCTACCAGTTGTCTTTCCCACTCTACTATGGCAAGATTGATATGAGTGTTTGCAACCACAAAAGTTTCATCAGAGCTATTGATTGTGATTGGACGTATTACTGGGCTCCCTTTTTCGTTAATTCAGGCCTCCCGGACGAGGGCAGGCGGTTTCCCCTCAATTCGCACCGCGCGCATGTGGCAGCTAGGGATGCTTGGACTACCTCAATGCCAGAGGTCTGCCCTGCTGGTCGCCGGTCTTTTGGGACTTTCGGCTTCAGTACTTGTGGCGTCAATCGTCTTACTGGGCGAGTCAATCGACACGGTCTCCGCGCAGCAGCAGAGCACTGGCCAGGACTTGACGCTCCATAGCGACAACGGGGCTCCCAGGGGTATCTGGTCAGACCGTTCCATCATTTGGGTTGCCGACTCTTCTGACACAAAGCTCTACGCCTACTCCCTGGCGGACGCATCACGCCTTGAAGACCGAGATATAGATCTTGGCGGGTTTAGCTTCAATCCACTTGGCCTCTGGTCCGATCACACAACTATCTGGGTGCTTAACGCTGTGGACGATAAGATCTATGGATACACCCTTGCTGATGGAAACAGGGACGAAACGAAAGACATCAGCCTGGACGGTGAAAACGACATACCCATGGACATCTGGTCGGATGGTACGACCATGTATGTAGTGGACCAGAGTGACAAGAAACTCTACGCCTACGCGCTGAACGGTGGTACGAGGCAGAGTGATAAGGACATTGCCATCTCTTCCGATCGGCCCCGTCCTGTTGGTGTCTGGTCGGACAGCAGTACTTTCTGGATCTCTTACGATCACCACTCGGCCTACAGCGACGACGATGACTATAGGCTCTATGCCTTTAGGCTCGAGGATGGCGCCAGGGAAGAGGAATCCGATGTACAGATCGCGACGGATCCCAACAGCCGAAGTTTGGCCATCTGGTCGGACGGCGCCACGATTTGGGTGACGGACAAGTTCTACCGGAAGATCTTTGCCTACCCACTTCCCCGCCCCACACCTTCCTCTGACGCCACGCTCCAAGGATTGAGCATAAGCGCCGGCACGCTTACTCCCGCCTTCGCCTCCAGTACCCTTAGTTATGTGGCCTCCGTCGGCTATGAAACTACACTTCTAACAGTGAACGCGACCACCAGCGACAGTTCTGCAAGTATGGTAGTCCTCAATGATAACGATATCGAATTACCCGACATCGACGACATGGATCATGGGCACCAGGTCCAGCTGGCAGTAAACGAAAACGTCCTTAAGGTTCAGGTTACGGCCGAAGATGAGACGACTGTGCAGACCTACCTGGTGACAGTCACTCGTGAGAGACCAAATGTTAGCGTGAACTCGCGACAAGAGGAAGTTACCGAAGGGGACACTGCTGAGCTAGTGGTGCTGCGGGGGATAGCCGTGCCTGAGCAATTGGACGTGCAGTTGTCCGTCTCTGAAACTGAGTCGCTTCTGACTTCTTCAGAAAAAGGTGTTCGAGCAGTCACGATCCCGCTAGGGGCCACCTCTACGGTATTGTCGCTGGCAACCGACACCGACGATGATGAGTGGGAAGTTCACTCTACAGTGACGGTCGCTATCGACAAAAACGATGGATACCTGGTAAATGACTCGGCCAGCTCGACGAGCTTCCTTGTACTGGACGATGACTTCCCCGCAGCTACCGCGACGCTTTCTGTCTCTCCCAATCCGGTCCCAGAGGGAGCGACGACAACGGCAATCATTACCGTCACGACCCAAGCTGACAGACAACCCCATGGAAGCGGCGGCCCTCTAGTCCTGCGCGCTATTGCAGACACGGCACAAGCCAGCGATCTAACGGCGCTGAACCAGACTTCGTTTGAACTCTCTCCTGACGACTTCTCCACCACGACAGTGGATAGCGGCACGCGGTACAGGGCACATTACACGGCAGCCATTGCAACAGTAGATGACAACATCGTAGAGGTCGGCGAGGCATTCGAGATCGAACTGTCGAAGGCTACGAGTACAAGAGGCAGCCTGATTCTGTCTAAGCCATCGATGATAGCGGTTAGCATCATCGACAATGACGCTGCCCTCAGTTCCCTCGCCCTGGGTGGTCTTACTTTGTCTCCGTCATTCGCTAGCCACATCCACCAGTACGAGGCGCAAGCGGACTACTCCGTGGAACAAACTGAGATAGCTGCCTCAGCCGGCCACCCAGATTCTTCAGCACCAACTATTCTGCTGGCTGGGGTCGTGGATGCCGATGGAATCGTTCCCCTTGAGGTCGGCGAGAATGAAATTTCGGTCGAGGTGGTGGCCGAGGACGCGAGTTTAACTGCGACGTATGTCATCAACGTGACACGTGCCAACCCCAAGATCAGCATTGGCTCAGTCGCTGCCGATGTAAACGAGGGACAGACGGTTGAGTTCCTCATTAGCCGCCACGCTGCGGCATCGGAGCCGCTAGACGTAGAAGTTGAAGTGACGGAGTCCGGTTCGCATGTGCCAGCTGGAAGTCTGGGCACCAGGACCGTAACGATTCCTGGCGCGACTACCACCGCGACGACCACCGTATCAACTCACTCTGACGACGATCTCTGGGAGCCACACTCAGTCGTTACTGCGACAATCAAAAGCGCTGACACAATCGAAATCGAGGTAGGGGCTGGAGAGGCCTCGACACGCGTGCGAGACAACGACTTTCCGGATGCTTCGGCTGCAATCGTCGTAGCGCCCAATCCTGTATCGGAGGGTGCGACTGTCTTGGCATCCCTCATCATCACGACGAAAAGAGGAGAAGAGCCGCACGGCCCGGGCGGCAATCTGACTATTGCCGCTCGGGAGGATACAGCCGAGCCCGCGGACTTCGGCCGGTTTGGACAGACTACATTCACGGTCGACCGAGACGACTTCAGCCTCCTGGATTTAAGCGGAGTGCAACGATACCAGGCGACCTATACGGCAGCGATCGCAATCACAGATGACAGCGACTCTGAGCCGGACGAGTCATTTCACATACTTGTGTCCAAGACTAGTGCACCCCGTATCGAGCTGCCAAATCCTGCTACGACCACAGTCGTGATTGCCGCCAATGATTCATCAACTGATCCTACGCTCAGTCAATTGACATTGAGCGCCGGGACGCTTTCGCCACCGTTCTCCAGTACTACAACCCGATACAGCGCAGACTTGGGTTACGGAATAGAGCGAGTCACAATCAGTCCTATAGTGAACTCTGACAACTCAGATCTGGCGTTTTTGGATGGCAGCAACATTGACCTACTTGACGCCAGTAGCAGCGAAGATGGACACCAGGTTGAACTTGAGGTGGGGGCGAACACCGTCAACATTAGGGTGACCGCCGAGGACAAAGTAACGATAAAGACTTACACCGTCGTGCTGACCCGGCAGAAGCCCGAAGTGAGTCTCTTCTCGAATGCTGCCGAAGTTCCTGAAGGCACAGAGCTGGACTTCAATCTTGTGCGGAACGCGAGAGTTTCCGATGTCCTCAAGGTAAGAGTGGAGATTGATGAGAGTGGCGCGATGGTGGCTGACATTGAAGAGGGCGTCAGAACGGCCACCATCCCTTCTAATGCCACGTCAACTAGCATCAAAGTGTCCACTGAACACGACGACCGAGACTGGGAGCCTCACTCAACCGTGAGGGCCTCTATTTCCGCCAGTAGCACCTACGCCATAAGAACGGATGCAGAACGGGCAAGGACCACAGTTCGCGATGACGACTTCCCTGAAGCGTCGGCAACGCTTGCGTTGAATCCCGCTAGAGTGCCGGAAGGAGATAGTTCAACGATATTGATAACCGTTACCACAGCTCGTGATCAGGAACCACACGGTTCGGGGGGCACACTCACACTGACTCCGGTCGGCGGCACAGCTATTGACGATGACTACAGAAGCCTTAGTCAATCGACATACTCTATCGAGGCGTCCGACTTTGAACGCGTAGACAACGGCAACGGTAGCGCGGTCTACCGTGCCGTGTACTCTGCCACAGTTGAAACGATTGACGACAGCGAGAGTGAGCCCGACGAGACCATCGTTTTCCAATTGGGCAAGGGAGCTGACTCACAGAAGATCAGCATAGAGGGACCTGCCACGACGACAGTGACAATCATTGCAAACGATGCCTCATCCGATGCTGCACTGAGCGGTATGACCCTGAACGGGAGTACACTGAGTCCCCCATTCACAGCAAGCACGACGAGCTACATAGCGTCGGTGTCTTATGGTGTGGAACAGGCCACTCTGGAGTACACCAAGAGCGACAGCGGCGCGGATGTGTCGGTTCTCGGCCCTGACAACAAGGTGCTTGACGACGCTAACACAGCTCCTGGATTCCAGGTGAATCTCGCGGTTGGCTCGAATGTCGTCACACTAAGGGTCACAGCAGAAGACGAAAGCGCGATGCAGAGCTATGTCGTCACCATCACAAGATCCAAGCCTACTGTTGGAATTCGCCGCGTTGCCAATTCTGTACCAGAGGGAGGAGTCATAGAGTTAACCGTAAGTCGCGACGAGTCCGCGACCGAAGCTCTGGGAGTGCTCGTTGAAGTGGCCGAGACAGCCATGCTGCTGGCCGCCGGAGAGATAGGTCAGAGCACTATCACAATTCCAACGGGAGCAACATCCACAACATTCAACATATCTGCTGATATCGATGACAATGTCTGGGAAGAGCATTCCACTGTGACAGCGCGCATTGTGGCAAGTTCCACATACGACATTGCAGGCGGACTAGGGAGTGCCAAGGTTCAGATTGAAGACAGCGACTTCCCGGAAGCGACGGCTGAACTCGAACTGTCTCATAATCCAATAGTGGAAGGAGAGCAATTGACCGCGCGCGTGACCGTCACGACGAATGCTGACCAGCAGCCGCACGGCGATGGGGGAACGCTGATTCTAAGAGTAACGGGCGACACGGCTCAAGCCAATGACTTCGAGCTTCCCCACGAGGTTGAGTTTGACATCGCTTCGATGGACTTCGTTCCCGTCCTGGTGAGCGGTACCGCACGGTACAGGGCCAGCTATTCGGCCACTACCACTATTGTTGACGACGACGAAGCTGAACCCTCGGAAATCCTCATTGTCGCGATTTCCAAGAAGGGCTCACCCGGAATCTCACTTCCCACACCTTCCACTTCAACCGTGACGATTGCTCCAAGCGACCTGTCAATGGATGCCTCATTGAGCTCTCTGACTATCGGCGAGGGGACGTTAATTCCCGAGTTTTCTAGCACTAGCACTGACTATATGGTCCGTGTGGAATATGGCGTGGAGCGCGTTGCCATCACGCCGACTGCGAGCGACAGCGACGCTGTTATCTCCATCAACGCTACTCCCATTAACAGTAGTGAGGGCTACCTGGCTGACCTACCCGTAGGGACCACCACAATCGAAGTGATTGTAACGGCCCAAGATACTGTGACCACAATAACCTATTCACTAGTGGTGATCAGAGCGAGACCCGAGGTCGGCATCTCCCCAGTATTGCCACAGGTCTCCGAGGGGGAAGATGTCAGTTTCCGGGTGAGCAGGGATGTTGCTGTTTCTGATCGACTGGAGCTGCTGATCGACATCGTCGAGTCTGGCGACCTCGTCCCGGATGATGCTGAGGGCAGAAAGTCTGTGACAATCTCCCCAGGGGCCACATCCACACTCCTAACTGTCTCCACAGACATGAATGACGACACTTGGGAGGAACACTCGGGAGTCACGGCTACGCTCGCTGCCAATGACGCCTATCTGATTAAGCCGGGGGAGGGATCTGCCGAAGTTTCGGTGAGGGATGACGACTTCCCCGGGGCAACTGCGTCGCTCGTTGTTTCTCCCAACCCTGTTGCAGAAGGTGAGACGGTAACTGTCACTATCGTAGTTCGTACCAAGGACAATGAGCAGCCGCACAGGGACGGCGCGACCCTGATGTTGGCCATCGGAGACGGTACGGCCCAGTCGAACGACTATGGAAGTCTCAGCCGGTCGACATTTTCAATTGGGGAAGCCGATTTCACGTTCGATGCTGGCAGCAGCACCTACGTTTCAGAGTATTTGGCTACGATCGACATTAGAACGGACAGTGAGGTTGAGACGGGAGAGAACTTCGACATTTCGCTGTCGCTTTCTAGTGATTCCCCAGCGAGCCTGGAACTCGGGCTCCCGCATAGGGAATCGGTGAACATTAGGGACTTTACCGTCGGGCTTGTCGAGTTGGATCTCAGCGGCGTGACCCTGGAACCTCAGTTTGCCAGCGACACGTTGAGCTATACCGGGACGGTACAGTATCCGGTGGTCCAAATCGTGCTGAGTGCAACCACGACTGAGGCCAGCTCTCCAACTCCTCTGGTCAGTCTGAATCGTGTACCAGTATCCGACGGAAGGATTCCTCTTTCCATAGGCGAAAACCCGGTCTCTATCGAGGTGATGGCGAAGGACTCAAACGAAGCAAGAACCTATGTGGCTATATTGACTCGCGTAAAGCCTGAAGTCGGTGTCACAGCAAGCACCGGTAGGTCGACAGAAGGGGATGTGCTCGGCTTTACAGTTACGCGTTCGACCTCCGCTCCCGACACGCTGGATGTCCTGGTAGATGTTGTCGAGGATGGAGATATGGTGCCCGCCGGCAGTCTCGGTGAGGGCAGCAGATCGGTGATCATACCTGCTGGAGCGACTTCTACCAGTTTTGTCGTCGAGACGGAAGATGATGACGAGGTCTGGGATGCTCATTCGAGCGTAACCGTAGCTGTAATCAAGAGCGACCAATATGTGATCAAGCTGAATGAAGCGATCGCGGAGACATTGATACTGGATGACGACTTCCCTGAATCAGTAGCTTCTATGTCCGTGGCGCCTTCCTCCCTCATCGAAGGGGGATCAGTGACCTCAAGGGTTGACGTCACAACTGTTCGCAACGAGGCTCCACACGCCGGGGGCGGTACCCTGATTGTCGCGACTGAGAACGACTCTGCAACTGGAGGTGTCGATTACGTCGCGCTGTCACAGAGTGAAGGGACACTCAGCTTTCTCGAAAGCGATTTCCAAGAGCTGGACGAATCCGGTCAGATTCGCTACCGGGCATCTAAGCTAATCAACATCGAAACCCTTAAAGATGACGATCAAGAGGGAATTGAGAAGTTCGTTGTCACCTTGAACCGGGTGACGGTAGGTCCGGCAACCACGTCCAGTCAGATCGTTCTAGACGCATCAAGTCAGAAGCTGGCTGTGGCGATAGAAGACGGCCCGGATGCTGAGCTATCCGCACTTGCTCTGAGCGTAGGGAACTTGGTCCCACCATTCGGCACTAGCACACGGAGCTACGCCGCAGAAGTGTCCTACGGAGCTGAAAAGCTCACCGTTTCCGCCACTACGAGCCGGGCCAACACATGGGTCACGTTCCATGACGGAAACGACGACCCCATCGCCGACCTGGACGACACCGTTCTTGGACATCAGATTCCACTGACGGTAGGCGAAAATACCGTCAAGATTAGGATTTCAGATTCCGACAACACCATTCTCGACACCTACACTGTTGCCGTCACCCGGGTAGAACCTGTTGTCGGCATCGCCACGGCAACGAATTCAGTTCTGGAAGGTGACCCAGTTATCTTCACGGTACACCGAGACTCGGGGTCGTCTGAATCTCTACAGGTTCAGATTTCGGTGACTGAAACCGGGGAGATGGTGGATGACGCGTCGCAGGGCGAGGGCAGCAGGTCTGTCACAATCCCCAGCTACGCAACTTCCACGACTTTAACGGTGCTCACGGCCTCCAATGACGATGAATGGGAAGAGCATTCAATAGTCTCCGCCTCGATAACTGCACTCGACTCCTATGCCATCTCCGCCATCTCAGGAAGAGCGGAGACACGGGTGACCGACGACGACTTCCCAGCAGCAACCGCAACACTCGCTGTAGCGCCAAATCCAGTGGCTGAGGGTCGTCAGGTGTTCGCAGCTGTCACAATTACCACTGGGCTTGACCAACTGCCCCACAGGACCGCCGGTACCGTTCTGCTGGCATTAAGGGGCGTTTCAGCAACCTCAGGGAATGACTTCACGCTTCCCCTCAACGACCGACTCGCCTTTCTAGCCGAAGACTTCGAAGCATTCGACTTTGGCGGACAGATACGTTATTCGGCAACCAAAAGGACTTCCGTTTCGACCGTCGATGATAGCGAATATGAAGGACCTGAGACATTCACAATTGAGATCCGGCCCGTTACAGACGGGGCATCTTCAACGGCCCCGCAGATCGCATTTGATCCGAATGAGAGTCAGCGTGAGGTCACCATCAGTGACAACGATGAGGCACAGACGGGCGGCGGGGGTGGTAACAATACTAATCCTCCAGGAACGGGCGGCTCACAATCTTCAGCACCAGGCGGATCAAGTAGTCGTGGTGGCGGTGGTGGCGCTAGTAGAGCTACATCGAATCATGCACCCAAGTTTGAGGAAGGTGGAGAGACTTGGCGAGCGATTGAGGAGAACAGTGCTATAGGCGCGAGGGTTGGGGCACGCGTCCGAGCAAGCGACCGAGATGACGACAGGCTCACATACTCTCTCAAGGGAGAGGACCGATCGTCATTCACGATCAATGAGTCCACGGGCCGACTCCACACAGCGACCACATTAGACCGCGAGGCGGATTCCAGGTACTACCTAACGGTAGCCGTATCTGACCGCAAGGGCGGTACGGATTCAATCGAGGTCACTATAGTCGTCACAGACGTGGATGAGGCTCCAACCGTTACTGGAGAAGATGAGATTAGCCTCCCTGAGGAGGCGAGGGGAACCCTGACCACCTACGAAGCAAACGACCCCGAGAAGGGCGCCATTCTCTGGACCCTGTCGGGCGTGGATGCAGCAGCCTTTGAAATAGAAGCAGGCGCACTAACTTTTCGATCGCCGCCCGACTTTGAAGAACCTTCCGACGCCAACAGGGATAACTCCTATGAATTGACGGTGAGCGCTTCAGATGGCGTCCACACCAGCAACTTGGACATCGTCGTGACCATTACCGATCTGGATGAATCTCCATCTCCTACACCGACGCCATCTCCCGGACCAGCCTTTACTCCAGCGCCGACCGTTACAGTTCTTCCCACAGTGACAGCGACCGCCTGGCCAACTTCGACACCAAGCCCAGTTCCTACGCAAACACCGGCGCCGCGGCCTACAGTGACTTCCACAGTGGCGCCTGTAGCTACGGTGACGGTGACAGTGACTCCCAGACCGACTAACACTCCGACTCCCGAGCCCATGCCCACCATGACACCAACCCCGTATCCACTACTCGTGCTCGAGGAGGTGCAGAGCAGTGTGCCACTACAGTCCCCTCGGACTGTGAACACTCAGATTGCCAGTGAATTGCACGTTAGGGAGATTACTCCTACTCTCTTTCCAACCCCCTCGCCAACTCCTTCGGCCGTATTGCCCACTCCTACAGCGACACCAGACGCATGGCATGTGTTCACTGATGGTGGCGTTGTACCAGCGTGGCTCATGCTGTCGATTACGTTCTGGGCAATCCTGGCGACCGGCGTCGGTGTGTTTGTTTACCTGCGTCACCGGTAGCGATAGTAGCCGTAAGGGGATGCAGCCCAGGTCGCACGAGCCAGAGACTAAGGACATTACTGACCGACCAGCGAGCCCTGTACCCAAGGGGTGAAGGAAACCTCCCGGCAAGAATTACCCCAGCCTTTCAAACACAACCCCTACTCTCAGTTATAATGGCGCCGACATTCTCCCGGAGAGGAATGCCAAAATGCAGCGTCAGATCGAGTTGCTTGAAGACGAAGAGATACGTTTCCAGGACGATCAGGTCATCGTCACCAATAGAAGGATCATAGGCAACCTGGACGATTCTCCCGTAGGCAAATTCAGCGGGTTGAGTCTCAGCGAGGTTGGACCACCAAACAAATTCAATGGCGGTCGACACGGGAGGAAGGGACTCGGGATACGGCTGATTGCCATTGGATCAGCTTTGACTCTACTGACAATTATGTTCCACGAACAGATGAGAGGCATGCATAGTTCGATCGAAGCAGGTGTCTTCCTTATTGGCGCACTCGGCGTAACGATTGGACTCTACCTCTTCCTCAACAGCCTGTTCAGACCCGCACCAAACACAACTGTGATCTTTCCAGTATTGGAGGGGGATGACATCATCGCCTCCTACCCTGAATGGGACAACCCTGACGCCGAGGAGCTTGTACGCAGATTCGCGCGAGCAAAGAGGGGCATCGGGCGTTGACTGGTGGCTTCAGTCGTCACCTACCGCCGCTCGACTTGGCTGAACTGGCGTTGGACGAGCGGCTGTCCTTGGGTCAGGCCGAACGACCGTTAACACCAACGCCAGCACCATCATTACCCCTGAGATCCTGAGCGCCGTGCTCAGACCCTCAACGAATGCGAGCCTGACTCCCTCGCCACTCCCTTCCAAAATTGCCGACAGGTTTGGTTCAAATCCCTGAGAAGCCATCGTGATGGTGACCAGTGTCGTTGCTAGGGCTACTCCAGACACGTTTGCTGACGTGCGGGCCAGGTTTACGAATCCCGATACAACGCCATATCTGTCCCTGGGCAGCGATCCCATGATCGCGCTTGTATTTGGCGAACTGAAGGTACCCATACCGACGCCGGACAGGATCATGCCAACAACGATATGCCAGGGGGGTGAATGAACGCCAACGGTTGACAGAGTGAACATGGCAGCCGCAGACGACACCATACCCAAAGTGGCCGGCCACCGCGTCCCGAATCTGTCAGACAGCCTGCCACTGACTGGACCTAGAATGAGCATCCCCATAGCCCCAGGCACCAGGAGAAATGCCGCAACGCGGGCTTCATATCCCAGCACCTGTATCAGGTAGAACGGCATCAGGAAGAATACGGAGGAGCCGCCCAGGAACGAAACAAACCTCGCTCCGATTGCCATCGAAAAGACGCGATTCCTGAAGAGCGACATATCGAGCATGGGATCCCGTGTTCTGAGCTCCCAGAAGATGAACCCGGCCAGCAGGATAACCGACGCTGCAAAACCAGCAACAATCGGAGGTGAACTCCATCCGAGTTTCCAGCCATTGGTCATGGCCAATAGGAAGACAACGAGAGCGCCTGACGATAGTGCAGCGCCTCCCCAGTCGAAAGAAGAACCAGCACGTCCCGCCCGCTGGCTTTCGGTCCTTCCCATTAGCACGAGACCGGCAGCTGTCATTGCAAGTATGGAGACCGGAATACCGGCGAAGAAGATGGAACGCCAACCAAATTCCGTAACGAGAACTCCGCCGACCATAGGCCCCAGAATGGCCCCACTCCCGATAATGGCCATGTACATACCCATGGCCTTGCCGCGCTGATTGTCGGGGAAGACCTCAGTAATGAAGGCCATGCTGTTGGCCTGGACACCGGCCGAAGCCATGCCCTGGGCGATCTTGACCGCGATAAGCACACCAAGCGTCTGCGACATTCCCCCAACCGCGGCCAGCACGACAAATATCGCGAACCCACATAGATAGACTCGCTTCCTGCCGATCATGTCCGATAGTCGCCCCATCGGCATCAGCATGGCGCTGGTCGCCAGTGTGTAACCAAGTGAAATCCACTGCACCGTTGGAATGTCAGCAGAAAAATCCTCTGCGATCCTGGGCAGAGCGATGTTGATTCCGGACTGGTCCATCACATTTATCAGCATGCCCATGGCGACGGCGCCGTAGGCCCACCAGTGATAATTGGGGCTCTGGACGATAGGTCTCAGGGGGAGCATGCTACCGGATGCCAAGCTCAGTCTCCGCCCACCTGTGTACCGTGTGTGGGCGCGGGGGAGCCAACGAAGTGGTCCTCGCCCTTCACTCGCTTAAGGAAAGTCAAAACAATAGAAACTCCGACAAAGGCCCCCAAGAGCAGGAAAGCAATTCGGAGTCCCTGCGTGAAGGCCGCCTCGACGCCGACACCGCCAGCGGCAACCGCGTCAAGGCTTGGCTCGAAGCCCCTGGATGCCATTGTGGCGGTTACAATCGTGATCGCAAGTCCGATTCCTACAACGTTGGCCGTGTTCCTGGTCATGTTAAGGAAAGCGGTTGCAATTCCGTACTTGGACCTTTCCACGACACTTAGTACCGAGGCGGTGTTGGGCGTGTAGAACACACCCATGCCCAGTCCCTGGAGAGCCATCGCTATGGCTACCATTGCTGGATGCGTGTCTACTGTAAGAGTACCCAGGAAGAACAGTGAAACCGCAAGCATTCCAAGGCCGGCGAACTCTACCCGTCTGGGCCCCAGGCTGTCTGCCAGTCTTCCGGCAATCGGACCAGCGAACGCGAATCCCAGCGCCGCAGGGGCGATGTACAGACCAGCCGTACGAGGCGAGAGATCGAGAACATCCTGGAGATAGAAGGGCATCATGCTGAATACCGCAGTGCCTGCCAGGAACCCGAAGAAGCTTGCCGATGTGCCCATTGCGAAGATGCGACGACGGAAGAACTCGAGCTCCAGCATAGGCTGAGAAGTCCGGTTCTCCCAGTATACAAACGCCACCAGCAGGAACACGCTGGTGCCTATAGCAGCCAGAACCACGGGGGAAAACCAACCCATGCGATAGGCATTCGTCATGATGAGTAGGAAGGTGGCGAGCCCCGCCGTAGATACAAGTGCTCCAATCCAATCGAATTGATTCACGAGCTGTTTAGCGCTCCTGATGCTAGGAGCATCGCGGATCAGGACGAGAATCGCAGCCGTTAAGGAAATCCCTCCAAGAGGGACACTGGCAAGGAAGACCGACCTCCAGCCAAAGGAGTCTACGACTACACCTGCCACTATAGGCCCCATGATCGCGCCCAGGCCAACCATAGTCATGAACATTCCGATGACGCGCGCCCGCTGTTCGGCTGGGAAAGTCGTCGTCAGAATCGCCATCCCGTTTGCCTGGATCATCGCAGAACCTGCGCCCTGAATTATCCTGAACACTATAATCGCCATGAGATTGGGCGACGCAGCCGCTGAAACAGCGCCAAGAACGAAGACGGCGAATCCGGTTACGTACACGACCTTTCGCCCCACGAGGTCGGACAGTCGCCCAGCGGGCAGGAGCAGGGAGCCGGTAGCAAGCATATACCCCAGTGCAACCCATTGAACGAGAGGGATCGTGGCGTCGAACTCATTAGCCATGAGTGGGAGCGCGAGGCTGACACCTGTCTGGTCGAGCACAGACACAAATGTACCGGCAGCGATTGTGAGGAGAATCAGCCGACGCTTTCGGGCGTCAACCACATGAGGTGAGTTCAATATGGATAGAGTTTAGCACGGGTGACCAGTTGAAAGAGAGATCCATTCAGGTCGGTGTCCTGCGAGGCGAACGCCACTGCCTTCAAAATGCCCTCAACATGAAGCCGGATAGACCGCCGACACCTTAATAGCTTCCAAGGAGAATCGAAATGGCAAGTGAAGTGATGACGGTTACAGGTCCGATCTCAGCCGACGAACTGGGATTTACGCTGATACACGAGCACATCTATCTCGACCTCTTACCTGACGCCTGGGTCGCCCCCAACTACATGAACGACCCGGTCCTGGCCGAGATGGAACTGACCAAGTACAGAGACGCTGGCGGCGTGACCGTCGTTGACCAGACGTCAGGCGGACTACGGGAAAACGACCACAATTTACTGTTCGACGAGGACCTTAACCATCTCAAACACGCCGATGCAGTGAGGGACATGGCTGAGAAGACAGGGCTCAACGTCATTCTGGGCTGTGGCTGGTACCGGGAGCCGTACTATGAACGCCGACTTTGGAGGATGAGGACCAATGACATCGCCGACGAGATCATCAGGGACGTAACTGAAGGTATCGACGGGACAGATGTCCGCGCCGGTTTCATCGGCGAGATAGGAGCGCACTTCAACTGGCTGTCGGCCATTGAGGAGCGTGTGCTTAGAGCCGCAGCCAGGGCCCAGATTGAGACGGGCGTCGCACTGGGCACACACGCAACTCGCGGTCCGCATGGGCTGGATCAACTAGATGTCCTCGAGCAGGAGGGCGTCGATCTTGGCAGGGTCGTGGTCGCCCACTCGGGCAGCTACCCCCGCCACAGGTACCATGCTGAAATCGCCCGGCGGGGGGCGTTCATCTCGTTCGACCGGATGGGCACTCTGAAGACAGCGAACGACTACGAGCGCCAAAGGACCCTGCAACTGGTCAAGCAGATCATAGACGAGGGGCTGATCAACAACCTCCTCTTCTCACATGACGTATGTTACAACACTGATTATACAGCGTACGGCGGGGGAGGCTACGAGTTCCTGTCCACCCAGGGGTTAGCGTTGCTCGGCGAGGAGATCGGCCTGACCGCAGATCAATTCAGGATGATCATGATTGACAACCCTCGCAGGTTACTCGCCGGGGAACCTTCTTAGAGTCGCTGTTTCTACCCGCATTGGTGGTGGCCATTGGCATGAGCACATGTGCAAGCCCCTATCTCGCAAACACAGGCGTGATCCGAAGGTGGGATGTCCAATGCAGGGTTGGCACTAAAGAAGCCGTCCGGCTTCAACATGAAGCCTATCCGGTGCACTGGCATTACTGGCCAGTCCTCGGGTCTCGGTATGTGCGTGTGACCAAACGTGTACCAAACTACGACATCCGTGTCGGCTATGGGCCTGTTGGCGGTGGTCCACTCAGGGAGGCCGTCGCCTTCCCTCCGCTGGTTGGGATAGTCCCCAGCAGCGTATCTCTCTCGCTCGCTGTAGGGTGTGACCCAGAGGTGCTTGTTCATGAATCCGGCTCGTCGAATGACGGCAGCGTCGTCGTGCGCAAACGGCAGTGAGTTCTCCCCTGGCAGCAGCCTGTATCCTACTGCTTGATTCATCCTGTTGGTCTCAGACTCGTTAACAATCCTCCAGTAACGACTCGTGACCTGATTGCAGACTCGACCCGCGTCGCCCTCATTGTCGAAGCGCTTCTGCTCCGCAATGAACGCGTTTCCATGCGGATTTTCCTCTCCCCTGGGAACCCTCAGACTGTTAACTTCAAAGACAGAGTTGTTCTGACCGTCGATGGCCATGTCGAGGCGGGCGTTGAAGACGTGCTGGTGATACGGAGCGTTGAGCTGCGGAGCGATTTCTGTGCCATAGGTGGGCTTTTCGCCGGGCATCAGGGCCATGGTGTTTGCAATGCCTGTCAATTTGACCTCTAGCTCCAGTCCGCCGTCCTGGTAGAAGTTCCAGTAGAACGCGTACTCGTAGTTTCCAACAGTGGAGATAAAGGAGACGACGAGTCGCCTGGAACGGCGTACTTCCACCTCTCCCGTGCGCCAGTCAGTGTGCTTCCAGAGTATGCCGTTGTCCTCCTCGTGCAGGCACACGGCGTTATTTATAGTGAACACTCCTCCCCTACTGTCCGTCATGTGGGCGTCGAAGTAGTGTATGTAGCCCAGGCAGTCACAGCCCAGCGTGAGCGGGTTGGACAACTGACCGATACCATACTCGCCGATGTCAAAAGCATTCTTGCGATAGCTCGCCTCGCTCGGGTCTCCGTAAGGGACCACCATGTCGCTCAGAGACGCACGATACATCACGGGGCGAGCCCTGCCCTGGTCCTCATACGTGATCGTGTAAAGGACGAGGCCTTCACGCGGAGTAAACCCAATCCGGAATCGCCAGTTCTGCCAGCTAATCTCATGTCCGTCTACAGTGAAGCTGGGGCCCTCATGCTGCACTACATCCAGGGGCTTGAGACCGTTTCGAGTGTCTGAAATGTAGTTGCGAGTCCAGTTGCCCGGCTCTGGAGGAAGAGGAACTACGCCGTAATCTTCGACCCGGACCACTTCCATCTTGTTCAAGTCGACGACAACGACCACATTCTGCAAGGGACGGGCATAACCGTTATCTGAGGGCTCGGAACGCACCCAGACAAGCGCCCGGGACAATCTCCTACCTTTTTCGTCTTCGGGTTCGTTCCCATAAGCGCCCGCGGACCAGGAGTCCACCATGACTAGATCGACGTCCTCCACGCCGCGCTTGCGCAGAGCCTCGATGAATTCGGGGCAACGCTTTACCGCATCCTCACACTCGGAGAACTCGTCCAGCATAATAGCCGGCTGCGCCCCTTCGATAGTGACCCAGGAGGTGACAGTCCCCTGCGTCAAGGAGACGATAACTTCGACACAGCCCCCCTTCGAGCGGTCCAGCATTGTGACGAAGGACTCACGTTCAATGCTTACTCCGGGCTCGTAGCTCAGAACTGCCTGCTTGTCGGGCTCATTCAGCTCGAGTGAGACTATTCGAAGGACGTCAGACATGCGCGAGTCCGACTTAAGAATGGCGACCACTGCTTCAATCTCAGACTTCGACAGGGGTTCGAGCGGGTGTGTCGTTAGCGCCTGCGTTTTCGTCTTCAACATTGGGAACTCCCTCCAGAGTGATGCCTGCGACTCAGGGGCAATCTACAACCTGCAGGGGGACTTAAGCAACAGAGGGGAGCGCAAACTGACGCCTGGCCGGAAAAGAAGAGGCTTCGCTGGTGTTGGGGCAGCTGCCTCCCATCAGTGGTCAAACCCGGCGAGGAGGGTCGCCATTCGCAACTTTCGGCATAGAGCCTAGTGCGTGGGCGGGAGGCCAAAGGCACCAGCGAAGCTTGAATGGATTATCCCATTCAGGTGCCTTTGGAGGTCAACGTTCTTTCTGGCCAGTTTTCTGACGGAATCCTTGACAGGGTATGCCACTCATTTACAATGTGCACGAATCGCAGTCTGGGAGGACACCATGATAGACAAATTCGGAAGCCTGTTCGCAGGTCACATCGATCTTGAGGATATCGGCTTCGCGGCAACCGCCGCCAACGACAGATTCTATTCCAACGAGCGGCTGATAACGGTCTTCGACAAGTCGGAAGCCATGTGCGTTCTCATGGATGAGCTCGGGTATGACGTCTTCTGGATGGCTGAGCACCACTTCCAGCCTGAAGGGTACGAGTGCATTCCTAACATTCTGCAGTTGAGTGTGCACCTGGCCCACCTGACCAAACAGATCAAATTTGGCTGCGGATTCAACATCGCGCCGATGTGGCACCCGTTGAGACTCGCTGAAGACTATGCAACCGCCGACATTCTGACCAACGGCCGCGTAGTCTTCGGAGTCGGACGCGGCTACCACACGCGTGAGGTCGAGTCGTTTGGCGCTCCGATGCTCAGCCAGGAGGAGAACCGCGACTTCTTCGAGGAGCAGGTCGACATCCTGTTCAAGTCATTCAACAACGAGTCATTCTCACACCAGGGTAAGTACTACACCATTCCGCCGGAAGTGCCTTACAGGGGCTACACCCTGAAGGAGATTTCCCTGGTGCCGCGGCCGATCAATATGCCTGTCGAATGCTGGCAGCCGATTGTAAGCGCAAGTGAACGCGGTCTGAACTTCATGGCCAAGCACGGCATGAAGGGAATCATTGGAGGAGGAGCTGCACCGGGCGGCGCCTCTGAGCAGGTTGTCAGGAAGTGGCAGGAAGTCCTGGCCGCGCACGGAAACGAGACTGAACTAGGTGGGGACCTCATACTCGGCATCTCGTTCTTCATCGCAGACTCAGAAGAAGAGGCGATTCGCCTTGCCAAGCCGTACTACGAGGAGAACATGAAGATGTTCGCCCCCTTGGGCTTTGTTCGCGGCCTTACTGACGATCAGCTCGATGCACTCGCGGATCCGGCGAGGGCGCCGCACGCAAACCTCCCCACACTGGAGGAGGCCGTGGAGGCCGGCTCCTGGATCGTAGGCCGTCCCGAACAGATCAAAGAACGCATGGAAGAGATCGAAGACAGATGGCCAGGCCTTGACCACGTCAACATGGGTCTGCCTGTCGGGACTCCCCAGAGCGTGATCCTCGAGCAGCTCGAGGTGTTCGGCAAGGAGGTCATGCCTCACTTCAAGAACCGTGTGAGAGAGGCTGAGGCGGTTCCGGCCGACGACTAGGTGATCGTCTGAGCAGAGCGTCAGAATCTAGTGGGCGGGCCTTGTGCCCGCCCTTCTCATGTTCAAGTTCGCGCAATAGGAGCGTTCCAGGATGCCGTTGATAATTGGTGTCACAGGGTCGATAGCAACGGGCAAGTCGACCGCGTGCCGTGTGATGACTGAGATGGGCGCAGTCCACTGCGACGCAGACAGGCTCGTTCACAGACTGTACGACCCCGGGACGGAGGCCTTCAACCGCATCGTTGGGATTTTTGGCGATGAGATCGTAGGCTCAGACGGCTACATCGACCGCCGCCGGTTGGGCGCCAAGGTGTTCGGCAAGCCCGATGAGATGAACAAGCTCACCACCGCGATCGGCAGTATCGCTGACGCCGTCAAAGGAGTAATCGACGAGTGGAACGCGACGCTGCACGCCCAGGATGTCGCGGTGCTAGAGGCCGTAAACCTGGTTGAGGCTGGATATGGACAGTGGTGTCACCAGGTATGGCTGTTCGCCTGCGATGACGACATTGCGAGGCAGAGGCTGGCGGCGAGAAACCAGTACTCAGATGAGGAGGTCGACCAGCGGCTTGCCAGTCAAAGACATTGGGAAGAACGTTCCCCTGCTTCGGACGCAGTCATATTCAACAACCACACGGAAGAGCAGTTCATTTCAGAAGTAAGAAGCAAGTTTACCCACGCGCGGCACCTGTGGCAGGTTGGTGAGCTCGAGCCGACGCGTTACCTCGCGTGGTGGGAGGCAAGGGCTGCCGAAAACGCCTAGGCCTCGAGACCGATGCCCATCGCTTCGGCCACAAGCCTGTATGACCTTACGCGGTGCTCGAAGTAGTAGCAGTTCGTTACGATGCCGACGTTGGCGGTCTGGTACCGTTCTGCCGACGCAAGTATGCCTTCGCTGACCTGGTCCGGGTCTCCCTCGATGTAGCTCTTCGTGGACTGCGCCATATACGCCTTGGCGGGCTCGTCCAGGGGCCAGTCAATTGCCTCTTCGGGTGGAAGTAGCCCACCGGTGCTCAGGCCGAGGGCCGAAATCACCTTGTTGAGCGTGCGTGAGGCTCCCACGAATTTTGCTTCTTCCTCCGTGGGAGCGCAGATCACCTGCAGCCCGACGTGGACTACAGGCTCAGATAGGTACTCCGAAGGCTTGAACAGCTCACGGTAAAGGTCAGCCATCCGCGGCCCATACTCGGAGGTATTTCCGAAGAAGTCGGCGAAACTGAACGGGAGTCCCATGTGTGCGGCAAGCTGTGCGCTGTAGTCCGACGAACCCAGCAGCCACACCTCAGGAACCGTTTCCGGCTGAGTTCCGGGCTGCGCGCTGATCTCGTGCAGGGGATGGCCTTCCGGCAGGCTGCCATTGAGGAAACCGAGCAGGTCTCCTACCATTTGCGGGAACTCCCTGTACACGTCCACAGGCGGTCTTGGGTGGCTGAGCGCGGCTGCGGTCAGTCTGTCACTTCCCGGCGCACGCCCAACTCCCAGGTCGATCCGCCCTGGGTAGAAGGCGTCCAGTATCCTGAACTGCTCAGCGACCTTCAGGGCCGAATAGTGGCTCAACATTACGCCCCCACTGCCAACACGAATTGTGTCTGTGGAGGCAGCGATCTGCCCGATGAGAATCTCAGGACTCGTGCCAGTGAATGAAGCAGAGTTGTGGTGCTCAGCGACCCAGTACCTGTTGTACCCAAAGTCTTCTACGTGCCGGGCTAGGTCGACGGTCTCCCTGAGGGCCTCAGAAGGATGGGCTCCCTTGCGAATGGGAGATTGGTCTACGACGCTCAACTGTATATCGCTAACTTCCGCCATTTCTCCTCGTATTCTTCGCCAACTAAGTGCCTCTCACGGTAGTCTAGGCATTAACCATACTCAGTTCAAGGTATCCGGCCTGAGGTGGTACCATGCGGCCCAAACTTCAGCGCTTTGATATAAGGATCAGGATTTGGAAGGACCAATACCCAGCGATGGGCACATGCACAACGGCCCTGTCAGGCTCCACTACGTCGACTGGGGAGGCGACCGCCTCCCGCCGATGGTGCTGCTGCACGGTATGCGGGACAGCGCACGCAGTTGGGACAACTTCGCAGAGTCCATGAAGGATGACTTTCGAGTTCTGGCGCTGGACAGCAGAGGACATGGTGATAGCGACTGGGCTGCGTCCGGCGGCTACAGATTTCAAGATCATGTCTGTGACGTAGAGTCGTTCTTCAATTCGCTCGAACTACACGATGCATTAATCGCGGGCCATTCGGCGGGCGGCAGGTATGCGTGGGCCTATGCCGTCGAAAACCCGGACAGGGTCAAGGCGCTGATCATCGTCGACATCGACCCAGACCCTGTAAACCCACAGACCGCGCGCGACTTCTCCGACATTGAAGCAGAGCCAGACTCGTGGGGCACGCTAGATGAATTCGAAGAACGTCTCAGAGCCAGGCAAGTCTACACCGGTGATGCAGCGCTCAGGTCACAGGCTCTGGCCGTTTCCAGGCAGACCGAAAACGGCAAGTACGTGTGGAAGGCCGACATACGCATTGTGACAGAGTACGAGAGGCCCGACCTCTGGGAATCATGGGGTCACATTGAGTGTCCCGTTCTACTTGTGCGCGGGCGCCAGAGCAGGCTTCTCACGCATGAGACCGCCGTGAGGATGCGGGCAGCGCTTCCTTCGTCCCAGGTACGTCTGGCCGAACTCGAAGGAGGTGGCCACTGGTTCCACCAGGACTTTCCTGGAGCCTTCGAGGCTACCGTCAGGTGGTTCCTCGATGAACTCGGCTGAATCCTGACATGTTGTTCAGGAAACGCAGCCTGTGGCATTTGGTAGGGGCAGCCCGAGTTCAGGCAGATTGCTGGCTAGGCTGGCTGAAGTTCAGGCTGACTCTGCCTGAATGCTCTTACTGAGCGTGATACGGCGCCAGTCACAAGTCTTGCCGCGCTCTCGACCGACAGTCTGTCCATGTTGATTACCAGGTCGTACTGCGAAGAGTCGTTCGGGTCGACTCCATACAGGCCCTTGTGAAGGGACTTGAAGGCCCTGTCAGACCTCTTAAGCATTCGCCTCGCCTGTACCTCCGACATCCCGCCTTCAAACTGGGCCTTGCGTATACGTCCTTCCAAAGACATCGCCACCAGAATGTGAAAACCAGGCCGGTTACGAGGAACGTGAGCAGCAGCGCCGTGTCCGTGAATCACCAGTGATTTCTCGTTCGACGCCGAAGAGAAGACCCTGCCGAGCCCATTCAAATATTCCCCTTTAGTGAGGTAGTCGGGCAGGTCGTATTCGTCGGAGACGATGGGTATTGGACCAAACATCTCCGGCGATGCCTCCATCACCCCATATCTCTCCCACGGCTCCAGAGAGGCCCGCAGAACTCGCGTCCAGAAGGACGAGTAAGTCGCCTCCAGGGAGGCAATCTCCCCGGGCGTGCGATCGAGTTGAGCCGCTATTTTCTCGGTTAAGTCGCCATTGAGAAACTCCGCCCTCAACAGGCGCGCCGTCTCGCCGGCAACATGCTCGGAACCACTACCGGGGGCTCCCGTGAACGTAACTATGGGTGCGATTGTCTTGCCCGGAGGTCTCTGGTGGAGCTTCCGGTCCTGATAATCGGCCGAAGGAAGGGCCAGTATTGTGGTCCGAAGTTCTTCACCACCCGGAGTTTGGCAAAGCACTTCATCAGAGACGTACGAAAACCCGAGCCGGTTGAAAAGACGAAGAGCGGCCACGTTGTCCTCGGGCACGCTCACCCAGGCCTGGTCTGCCGGGTAGTCGTAGAAAATCCTGTCCAGTAGCTGAATCGAGGCGGCGGCGCCGAATCCTCGCTGCCACAGATCTTTTCTACCGATCAGCAACGAGATTTCCACGTCGTTGTTTTCGTCGAATACAGCCTGACACTCCCCTACATGCCCCTCTTCACTGGAGTAGATAGAGAAGATCAGTCGCTGCCTGTCGCGATCGAAGACCCTCACCCAGTCCTCGGTCGACGCGCCGAGCATGAGGCCGGGCTCGTATCCCCGATGGACAGGATCCCCACATGCGTAGTGACCGAACCACCTCGAGGATACATCTTCGTCTGACAGCCAGGTGGCTATTCTCTGGACGTCGTCCCTGGTGACATGTCTTAGCTGCACGATTGGTAGCATTTGAGACTCCTTCTCGTTTGTTCAGCTAATTTCCGATCGAATCGACTACAGAATTCTCTTAGCACCTACGACCCAGTCCGTCACCTAAAGGTTGGGCCTCTCGCTAAACATAGGAGTGAAATGACGGTAAGTCAACATTGTGCAATACTGCACAATGTATATCCTCACGTTTCATGAACTGCATTACAGAAATAGTCGCCGTCTGTTCATACCGTGTGCGAAAAACGTCACAAACTTTCGACCATATCTGAAGGGGGAATGCCCGAGAGTGGGTCTGCCAGTCCCACAAGAGTGGGCATGTGCAGGAAGTCATCATGAGACAATGCAGACGGAGGGCGCGGCACCATTGAATACAGGCGTCGCGCCCTTGAGATCCCTATCGGTTGAAGACTGCGGGAGGGGCAATCCGCACGTTAAGTTCAGCGGGCGCTCTTCAGAACTCCAATATTGCTGGCAAGCCCGTCGAAAGACTGCTCAGCAGCGTGGGCTCCGGCTGGCGGAGCGGCACTGACGAGGTCGAGGCTGAGGGTCTCCTGCCTGATGTACTCGCCATGAGTTCCGACTAGATCGTCCAGATCGCTGCCAGTGTAATAAGTCGTTATGTAGTCCGCGATGTCGAAACCCGCGTCCCGTCTCATGTTCTGGATACGGTGGACCAGCTCTCTCGCCTGACCCTCAAGTAGAAGTTCGGGCGTCACTTCGGTTGAAACAGCAACGGTATACCCTGCGTCAGACGATACGCTGAAGCCCTCCAGCTCCCTTGTGGTCACGAGTACCTCCTCGGGTTCCAGGGTGTACACTCCTACCGTCACAGGCCGTCCAGCGCTGTGGAGAGCAGCGATTTCCGAGGGGTCGGACGACTCGAGTAACTGCCTTATCTGGGCTACCTCGCGTCCGTACTTGGGACCCAAGACCGGCAGATTGGGTTGGACTACGTACGAAACGACGTCGCTCTCTCCGCTAACCGCAGTCACGGCTCTCACATTCAGCTCATCAAGGATCTGCGGGGCCGCTGCTTCCAACAAAGCCTTTTCGCTATCTGTCCTTGTCTTCACGAGCACGGTTTCCAGGGGCTGCCTGACCTTGATCTGTGCCCTGCTTCTGGCAGCCCTGCCCATCGACGAGACGCGCTGGGCCAGCCTCGTGACCTCGTTCAGCCGCACATCAATTAGGGACTCGTCGGCAATAGGGTAGTCATCCAGGTGCACGCTCTCACTTGCTACGCCGCCAGTGAGGTTCCTGTACATGACATCAGTCACGAACGGGACGATCGGGGCAAGTAGCTTTGTAAGCGTGACTAGAACCTCATACAGGGTCGCATAAGCTGACAGCTTGTCCGAGAGGTCATCGTCACTTGCACCATTGGAAGAGATATTCGCACCACCGACCAGACCACTCTTCCAGAACCTTCGCCGGCTTCTCCGCACGTACCAGTTGGAGAGGGATTCAACGAACTCCTCACAACGTCTGGCCGCTGAGTCAGGCTCGAATCGCTCGAGGCTCTGGGTGACGTGAGCAATCAGCTGGTGCAGCTCTGAAACTATCCACCTGTCGAGATCCGGTTTGTCCCCCACTGGTGGAGCATCGATGGAAGGATCGAACTGGTCGATGTTGGCGTAGGTTACGAAGAAGCTGTACACGTTCCACAGTGGGATCATGAACCGTCGCCTGACCTCGTCCGCCGTCCCGAACCCGAAGTTGATGTTGTTTTCAGGGCTGTGACGAGCGAATGTCCAGCGCATGGCGTCCACGCCCATAGTCTCGGCAGCGTCTTCAAACCAGATGGCCGTGCCCTTCGACTTGTGCATCTCTTCGCCGTTTTCGTCGCGCATTAGGGCGTAGCTGAAGACGAGTTTGAAGGCCTCAGTCTCCTTGAGGATCGCACCCATTGTCAGCAGGCTGTAGAACCAGTTTCTGAACTGGCCTGGGAAGCTCTCAGAAATCCAGTCCGCCGGGAACCATTCATCCCAGTGGTCGCGGTCGTCTCGGTAACCCAGGGTGGAGAAAGATACAATCCCGGCATCCAGCCAGGGGTTGCCGACATCCTCGATTCTCGAAACGGGAGCATTGCATTTCGAGCAGCCGATCTTGACTGCATCCACCCAGGGGCGGTGAGGCGAATGTCCTTCGAACTCCTCCCAGCCCCCGACCGCACGTTCCTTGAGCTGGTGTTCAGAGCCGATTACCTCGAACTCTCCGCACTCGTTACACTCGAAGATCGGCAGTGCGAGACCGTAGTAGCGCTTCTTGGAGATCATCCAGTCGTCCATGTTGCGGAGCCAGTCAAGCTCCCGCGCCTTTCCGAACGACGGAATCCACTCAATGTCATTGGTGATTCGCATCAGAAGCTCTCGCACCGGCTCCATGCGGATGAACCACTCGTCGACGAGCCTGAAGACCAGTTCTGTCCCGCATCGCCAGCAGACCGGATAGCGGTGGGAGTAGGGCTCAACGTAGTAGAAGACACCCTTCTCCTTCAGGCTGTCGTAGATCGGCTCGTTGACGTCGAACACACTCATACCTGTGAGCCAGTCGAAGCCCTGCACAAACTCCCCCTCGTCATCGAGGGGAGCTATTACCGCCAAGCCATGTTCGGCCCCAAGTGCAAAGTCTTCCTTACCAGCTCCAGGGGCAGTATGGACGATGCCCGTGCCCTCTGATTCAGACACTTCGTCCCATTCAACGACCCGGTGTTCCACGCCACTTTGGGGCGGGAGCTCGTCGAAAGGTCCTGTGTATCGAAGCCCAACCAAATCGCTGCCAGGGAGTTCTTCCAATACTTCATGGTCGCCCCTCAGGACGGGCAGCCTACCCTTGGCGAGGTAGAGCACATCGTCGCCGTTTCTGACCTTGACGTAGGTGAGTTCAGGGTGAACTGCAGCGGCCACATTGGAAGTAAGTGTCCAGGGAGTAGTCGTCCAGATCAGGAGCGACTCACCATCCCTGTCCAATAGCGGGAACTTCACAAACAGACCGGGATGGACAATCTCGACGTAGCCCTCCGTGACGATTTCATGCTCTGACAGGCCAGTGCTGCAACGGGGACACCAGGGCATAACGTCCCTGCCCTTGTAGATCAGGCCCTTTTCATGGCACGTCTTCAGGAAGTGCCAGATCATGTAGTTGTTCTCGTCCGACTTGGTGTGGTACGAGTTGTCCCAGTCCATCCAGTAGCCAAGCCGCTTGGACTGCTCGGTGATAATGTCGGCGAACCTGTCAACCCGGGCCTTGCACAGATCCACAAAGTCGCCGATTCCGAAACCCTCGATGTCACGTTTCGAAGTGAAGCCAAGTTCCTTTTCGACTTCGACTTCAATCCAGAGTCCTTGTCCGTCGTAACCGTTCTGAAACCTCTGCTTGTAGCCCTGCATGTTCCTGAATCTCAGGAACAGGTCCTTGTAAGAGCGGCCCCAGGCATGGTGGACTCCCATGGGGTTGTTGGCCGTGATGGGTCCATCAATGAATGAGTACCTGCGGTCTGAGTCCAGGTTGCGCTCCCTGTACTTCAGGGGTACGTCATTCTGGTTCCACCAGTCGATCGTCTCCCGCTCCATGGCGGCAAAGTCTACTCTAGAGCTGACTGGATCGAACATTTCCACTCTCCCGGCGTCCTAAAATCAAAAGCTCCCGTCCCTGTATCTATCAGGGACGGGAGCTGGCTTTACACTTAGCTGCTACCGCGGTACCACCCATCTTCCCGTCCGCCTCGGCGGATCGGGCTCTCTGTCCCGGCGGTCCGCCGTGGCGGACGACCGAGCCGCTCGTGTAACGGGGAGCGATGCCGTCGGAGCCTACTTGCCCTTATTGGAGCGTTCGATCCGAAGCTCAGGAGTGATGTTCGAAAGGGCCGTCAGCGCCTGGCTCTCACCGTTTCCAGGCTCGCTTGGCTGTCAGGGGCCTTTCTACTCGTCTCCGTCCAAGCCTCAGTATTCGCAGATGTTGTCAGACTAGCAACCGCCTGACGCGAGTGTCAAAAACTAAGCCAACGAGGCCGACACGCTGAGTTCGACGTTACCGACCATCGCACGCGAGATCGGACAGCCGTCCTTGGCGGCCTCGGCAGCCGCAACGAAGTCTTCCTCGCTGATACCTTCAACGGTCCCCTGGACCGTGAGCTCGCTCGACACCACAGTGGGTGCGCCGTCGACAAAGTCGAGCGTGACACTGGCGCTTACATCCAGCGTACCCGGCGGTGTGCCGGCCCGCGTCAGTCCCGCTGACAGCGCCATGCTGTAGCAGGAGGCGTGGGCGGCGGCGATCAGCTCCTCGGGGCTGGTGTTTCCTTCGTCGCCACCAAAGCGGGTGGGCTGCGTAACGGCCATCCCCGAGAATGCCCCGGATGTTGCCGCGGTCACCTTCCCTCCGCCACTCGTCAGATCGCCTTCCCAAACGGAGTTCGCCGTTCTTGTTTCTGCCATTCGTCATTCTCCTTGCAAGTATGTACTTACGGAATTCTGAGTTGAACCGGCACGCATGTCACGGCCATGTCGAATTGTAGCACCCGCAATTTGGCGTGTCTAAGGCCGAATCCACAGAAGTCCGCAGTGATGGCGCTGGCACGGGTCGGTGGGGGGCTATGTGCGTAATGGCTCGGGTGGCTTTCGCGTAAGTGGGCTGATGGTAGGTCAATGGTCGACCATCGGAGGGGTGTGGAGGACATGGGTGATCGCGGAGGGGAACATACAAGGGTGGCATGTTCCCATAGCCAGCCAGGGCCCCGACTTGCCATCGAGTCTGGGACCGGATGACAGGCTATTCATAAAGCTTGACTAATGTAATCTGCATGATAAAATTAAGCTCGTTGCGCCGAAACCGTTCCAGACTAGCGAGATACCTAGGGAAAACAATGAGCCATTCACAAGTGAGTGCAACAGCCATTGAAGCAGAAATGCTCCGGAACGAATACAACGAGCTGAAGGAACGTCTTGCCAAGCTGAGAGAAGCAAGCATCAGCATCTCTGAAGGCCTCGACACAGATGGAGTGCTCCAGGGTGTCATCAACAGTGCGCTAGAGTTGACCTGCGCCCGGTACGGTGCGCTGGTGACATTTGAGCCTTCGGGATGTGTTCGCAACTTCTACACTAGTGGCCTCTCACAGGAAGAAAGCGAACTCATAGCGCAATCTCCCCGAGGACTCGGCCTTGTGGGATACATGAGCAGCGCCGAAGGTCCGGTGCGGTTGAAGGACTTGGCTGCCTGCACTGAATTCGTGGATCTCGCAGAAAATCATCTCCCCATGAGAACTTTTCTGGGAATGGCGATCTACCATCAAAGCGAACATGTTGGCTACCTATATCTCGCGGAAAAGCCAGGAGAACAGGGGTTTACCCAGGAAGATGAAGACGCGGCCGCAATCATTGCCGCCCAAGCCGCCTCGGTAATCTCCAACTCCCGAAGGTATGAAGCGGAGCACCGGGCTAAGGCGGACCTGGAGACCCTGGTGGAAATCTGCCCTGTCGCGGTTTCAGTCTTCGACGTGCGACTGGGTGCGATCTCCTATATGAACCAGGAGACCCGACGTCTCCTGGGTGGGTTGGCAGATTCGAATGTCGACCTTGGCAGCATCTTCCAATCTCTGAAATTCACTCGGCCGGATGGGACAGGACTTTCCTTCGCGGATCTTCCGGGTACCCGGGCACTTCAGCGCGGCGAGACTACGATAGCCGAAGAGATAATCGTACACTTGCCAGACGGCACGAAGCTTGTCATTTTGGTAAATTGCGCTCCCATCTTTTCGGAATCAGGAGAAATTGTCTCGGTTCTCACAGTAATGCAGGACATGACCCCGTTGGAGGAGCAGGAGGTAAGGAGGGCCGAATTCCTGGGGAAGGTTAGCGAGGAGTTGCGAACACCCCTCACGACCATTAAGGGATCCGCCATCGCCCTCAGAAACATAGTGGGGGCAATGCAGTCAACTGAGCCAATACAGTTGCTACGTATCATCGACCAGCAGGCTGAATTGATGCGCAGCCAGATCAATAGCTTGATAGAGCTTACCCAAATTGAAACCGGGACACTGTCCATAGCCACAGAACCCGCCGACGTGGGAGAGCTGATTGAACAGTCCTGTAGAGAGTATCTGAGAGACCATACTGCGATTACCATCCAGTTGGATATCACGGAAGGGCTGGCTACGGTATTGGCGGACAGGCAGCGTATCAGCAAGGTGCTGCACAATTTCCTCCGCCAGGCAGCTAAATACTCGAGCGAGTCGTCCCGGGTCACAGTGGCTGCCAGCAAGGTTGACATCTACGTCGCAATCTCTGTCTCTGTGAAAGGCCGATTCGCTCCGTCCGAAGGAGTCTCTCTTCCGATCAATGCGACCGAGCATCCTCAGTTGTTCGAGAGGGCCACACAAGCCCACACCAAGGCGACTGAGCTAAATTTCCAGGGCGAGGAATTGGCTATGGCCTTTTGCCGTGGCGTTGTTGAGGCACACGGAGGCCGGATCATATCGGATATCGACGAGCAGGAAGGCAGACTGTCTCTGGCCTTTACTCTCCCTTCAGTAGAAGAAGAAATACTGTCCCCTGAACCAGGATGGACTGTTGACGGGCCCTTGTCGGTCCTCCCGGAGAAGACTGGGATCCTCGTCGCAATTGAGGACCCCAGATTGCTTGGCACAGTTCGCACAGTTCTGTCTAATGCAGGCTACAACCCCGTGACGTCAGCCGCCCTGCACGATGTTGAGCAACTTGCGTCGTCAGAGAATGCGAAGCTGATCGTACTGGACATTGCCGGCAGAGAAGAGGAATGCTTCCGCACTTTGCGGCGCGCCGAGAATTCGTTGAACCTTCCGGCAATTGTGATCTGCGACAGGGACGACGAGGACTACGTTGTGCGCGTTTTCGAGATGGGCGCGGACGGCTATATGGTTAAACCATTCTCGCCTACAGAGCTGATCGCAAGGATAAGGTCGACTTTCCGAATGTTGGCTGGCGGCGGCGAATCTGGCGACAGCAAGACGTTTCAGTTGGGTGACCTGCTGATCAATTTCGATGAGCGGTCCGTATTCGTGTCAGGTCAACCGATACAACTGACAGCGATGGAGTACAGATTACTCACCGAACTCTCGAATTCCGCAGGCAGAGTCCTGTTTCATGACGTGCTGCTTCACAAGGTCTGGGGACCGGAATATTTGAGGGAGCCCGATCTTCTGCGCTCCCAGATAAAAGCCCTTCGCCGCAAACTTGGGGACAACGCAAGGAATCCCACGTACATCTTCACCGAACACGGTGTAGGCTACCGTATGGCCAAGCCTTCTCTCCAGGATGTTAATTCCGGCAGATAGGCCATGAGACTGAGGGAGATCTGATCTCCTACGCCGAGTACTGAGCGCAGAAGATCGTCCTTCTCCCCATACACACGACTCTGGCGGAGAGTCTGCCGCACACTCTCGCCCACTGTCGCGGTTAAGCCTTCCCTTTCCCACTTGCGTGAACTCCCCTGGCCCACAAGTAGCTTACAGGTGTATGTACACCAATAAGTCGTCTGTCCTGAGCTTGTCGAAGGACGTCTGACCTCTGGGTTCCAGCCTCCGCTGGAACGACGAAATGCTCAATGCATACCCCTTGCACACAGGTATCAGGCGTGAGGCCTGATGCCCTCCAGCCGGCTCAGGCTACTCACGGTGGCCCCGAACGAGAGTCCTTTCAGCACGATGCGATGTTTTCTTCGGCGGTGTTCTTGCGCTGAGTAGCAGTTCTGACCGTTCGGACAAAGGACTCCATGCATGAAATCTTCACGAGGAATCCACGAACCAACCATGTGATTCCACAGCATAGTCATAACCCGTCTGTAGCATTTCCGTCATGCGCTGAGCGCACACCGGCCGCCTGGCTTTTCACGGAGTGCCCCAGCTCAAGGTGAGGTCGAGGGCGACTAGCTCCTCGCAAAAGGCAAGTTCACTAGCTGCAGGAGAACTTGTGCGACGTGCCAGAGCTGAGTGTTTGGCATCGATCGGAGCCGCCAACGCATGGGGTTCTATAGCTGCAGATGGGAGACACACATCGTGGACACAAGAGCAAACGCCATTCGGTCATTCCGGTTTCTCATTGTGACGTCTGCATTGCTGGGGATACTGTTCGTACCACTCAGTCGCAACAATGTAGAGGCTACGATAGAGGTAGCGAGTCAAGGCATAGAGCTTGACGCCGATCACAATACTGTCGAAGGCGTCTGGTCGGACGGCACCACCATGTGGGTTCTCGCGGACAGCGAAGACAAACTGGTTGCCTATGATCTCGCATCTCGTACCCACCAGAGCGACAAGGACATCACCTTACATAGCTGGAATGGCAGTCCCCAGGGCATCTGGTCGGACGGCAGCATAATGTGGGTGGCTGACTGGGATGACACTAAGCTTTACGCCTACAGCCTAAACCATGGCACGCGACTGGACGACCGCGACATAAATCTGACCGGCAGAAATGATGGGCCTCGAGGAGTAGGGGGCGTCGGGGACACCATCCTGGTCGTCGATAAAGACGACACCTGGGTCTACGCCTACGACAAAACAGATGGGACTCGTCAAGAGAGCAATGAGTTCAATTTGCACGGAGATAACCGGCACCCATGGGGAATCTGGGCAACGGGCTCCACTGTCTGGGTGAGTGACATTGATGACGATATGCTCTACGCATACACCACCCTTACCGCCTCTTTTTCGAATTCCGTTCGACACGAAGCTCGGGAGATCAGGCTCCCTTTGGGCAACTGGCAGCCCAGGGGTATTTGGTCCGACGGAGAGACGATGTGGGTTGTCGATGACGGCGACGACTACGTCTACGCCATGTACTACCGGGACTTCAGGCACGTCGGGGATGAGTTTGAGATCGATGACGTAAATGAACCCACAGGACTCTGGACCGATGGAGACACAGCGTGGGTTGCCGACGCGGGACAGTCCGGGGCTGGGAAGCTGTTCGCATACGATGTTAGCAGTGGGTCCAGGGTCGGTACCAAAGACGTGCGGCTGGAGAACTCCAACGACAACCCCGTGGCCGTCTGGTCCGACGGAACTACGGTGTGGGTAGCGGAGGACGAGTCGGGCACACAGAACGAGTTCCTGTACGCCTACGCGCTGGACCAGGACCCGAATGAACAGCAACTGCTCCAGTCCGGTCTCTCAATCCACCTGGATTCAGACAACTCGAATCCCGCTGGCGCCTGGTCGGATGGGGACACTATTTGGGTTTCCGATTCCGAAGACGACAAGCTGTACGCATACGACCTTACCGGCAAACAGAGGCAGAGCGCGAAAGACATCACCCTCGTCAACGCGAACGCCGATCCCGGCGGTATATGGGGCAACGGTCAGACGATCTGGGTCTTGGATGTGGTGGACAAACACGTCTACGCGTATAGCCGAGGGCAGGGGGCCCGCAGACCCGCCAAAGAGTTCCGCCCAGTGCCGGCCAACGACGACTTGAGCGGCGGGTTGGCTGGACATGGCTTGCGCCTCTGGGTTGTCGATACTGAAGATGAGAGTGTGTATGCCTACGCCAAGCTGAATACTCCGCCCACCTTCGACGTGCCTTCCGCTACGTTCAACATTCACTACAGCCTTGAAGGCAACGAGTATGTAGGAACGGCATCGGCCACCGACCCGGATGGAGACTCGCTAACCTTTGACCTGTCAGGCCCCGATGCAGGACTCTTTAGAGTGGGTTCTCATGACGGTGAAATTCGCACCAGAGCCGGTACCACAAACTTCACTGGGGGAGACGAGCTCTCGTTCACTGTGTCCGTCACCGACGGGAAGAGCGGCCTTGACGGAGTCGACAGCAGTCGGGATGATGCCATCAATGTCACCGTGCACGTCGACCACAACGCGGACCCCGCATTCAGCCCGCCTGGTAGCACGACGTTTGACGTTGACGAGGACATCGCCTCCGGCCATGTAATCGCCGAGCTCGATATCATCGACTTGGACATAGATGACGATCTGTTCGTTGAACTCATCGAGTCAGGTTCCGCCGCCACGCTGCCCTTTGCGCTGGAACTCACGGACAACGGATCCCAACGTGATGGGGAGATCAAGCTTGGAGAGAACGAGAGTCTCGACTTTGAGAGCAAAACGTCATACGTGATCCACCTGAGCGTTTCCGACCGCAAAGACGATGACGGTGAATCAGACCTCAGCGTGGATGACGAGATCCAACTGACAGTCAACGTCAACAACGTTGACGAGACAGGTAGTCTCATACTTAGCCACTCTGAACCTCAGGCCGGTACGACTCTCTCAGCCACCCTCAGCGATCCAGACGGTGTCAACCTTGACTCCGGGCAACAGATCACTTGGAAGGTGCAGCGAAGTACGGACAAATCAACCTGGACCGATGCTTCTAGCGCCAGTTCCACGGACTTGGTGTTTAGCTACACTCCCGTGGCTTTCGATGCCGGGAAATACCTCCAGTTTTCCGCAGTCTATGAGGACAAGCACGATGACAGTGACAAGACAGTAACTGTAGTTACCGAGAACATCGTGTTGTCAGAGCCACCTTCGAACCTGCCCCCGACCTTCGACGAACCTCTCCCGATAACTCGGTCTGCCGCTGAGGACATCGCGATGGGTAGCGAGATCGGCGATCCCATCGCTGTGTCTGACCGGGAATCAGATACTCTTACCTTTTGGTCCCTCGGAGTGTGGACCGACATATTGGAAGTGGCTAGCACTACAGGCCAGATCACACTGAAGCAAGGCGCAACTCTCGACTACGAGACAGATACTGTTCACTACATTCGCATCAGAGTACGTGACAACAAAGATGCCCGTGGCGATGCCGATACCGCTTGGGACCTGTCCAGCCTGGTGACCGTTACAGTGACCAACGTGGACGAGCCAGGCGCTGTGGAACTGACTACTGACAGTCCCAAGGTCGATGCTGAAGTAACCGCGTCCCTCACCGATCCGGACGGTTCTGTGGCCAACCTAACCTGGCAATGGCAGAAAGCAGACAGTGAGGACGCTCAGAATTGGGACGACATTGCCAACGCGACCTCCACCACTTATACCCCTGTCCCATTTGACGAAGGCAAGTTCCTCAGGACTCAGGCCTCCTACGATGATGGGGAAGGCACTGCCAAGCAAGCCTCGTACACGGCCCCTGATGCCGTAGTCCGATCCGACAACGAGCCTCCCGAGTTCGACGAAGGAGCCACCACCACGCGTGCCGTGGCCGAAGGAGCCATACCCGGCGCCAGAGTGGGCGCCGCGGTTACCGCGACCGACACCGAGGGGGACTCACTCACCTACTCCCTGGCCAGCGGCGGAAACTCAGACCTGTTCGTTGTCGAGCCCGACTCCGGCAGGATTGAAGTTGCCGACGGGGCCGTTCTCGACTACGAGTCTACCTCATCGCTTGCGGTTGTGCTCCAGGTGTCCGATTCCAAGGACGCCAACTACAATCCGGATGATTCAATCGATGACACCATTGCCGTGACCATCAATCTCGTCAATGTAGACGAGCCCGGCAAGGCAACCATTTCTCCACCCGAGGCGGAGGTTGGCACATCCCTCACGGCCTCCCTGACCGACCCGGACGGCGGAATAGCCGCCACAGCCTGGCAATGGGATAAGTCCCAGGACGCCAGCAACTGGACGCCCATAAGCGGGGCCACATCAGTCACCTACAGCCCGGTAAACGGCGACGTTGGTATGTACTTACGGGCCGTCGCGACGTACACAGACGGTGAGGGCTCCGGGAAAACTGCCACCGGTACAATTGCCAGCATCGTCCAAGCCAGACCCGTACTCGACACCAGCCTGGAATCCCTGACTCTCAATGGCATTCCCTTCACCTTCGCCAGTACCACTCTGGAATACACCCTGGAAGTCCCCAACAAGAAGAAGAGGACCAAGGTGACCGCTTCCCCCGCGGCCAGTTCCGGTGTTTCTGTCGAGATCAGCCCCCCCGACAGCCGGCCCCGCAACGGTCACCAAGTGGAACTGGCGGTGGGTGAAACGACGATTACCATAACGGTCAGCGAAGACCAGGGCAGCGCATCCTCCACCTATACCGCCCGGGTAACTCGCGCGTCGTCCCAGTCAGTGACCCCCCCTCAGACTAATCCGCAACAGGTCGAAGAACCGACCCTCGCGCAACAATGCAGGGACGACCATGCTGCAGGACGGCTGGCGAGTTGCAGCGCAACCAGCTTCGCCGTTGTCAGGGTGGAACACGATGGCAGCTACAACATCGACTGGAGCAAATGGGACTCTGACAACCCGCATGTCACCGGCTACACCATCACCAAGCAGAAGTTCATCTACAAGATGTACAAAGACGACAACGGCAGCGTAAGCGGCGAGACCCTCGCGAACGTCTACGAAGACTGCCAGTTCGTCGACAATAGGTGGACCTGCGAAGGGCCGGCCCGGACGAACCTGTTCGAAGACTGGGAGGGCAACCCGACCCAGCCAGTGGAGCTTGCCACGAACGCCGACATCACAGAGTGGAGCAGCTCCCTCGACGCAGCCGGACGCCACGTGGCCGACGAGACCTACTACCTCTGGAGCGGCGACCCCACCGACCCTAACAATACCCCCACGAGCGTGACCTATAGCACCGTGAGTTTCGACATGCACCTCTACTACTTCGACATGCATGAAGCCAGCCAGCCAGCAGGCAGGCAGATCCTCATGGTGAACGGGGCGGACGGGTTCGACGAGGTGTGAGCCCACAATCGCCCTGATTGCATCCCGCACACCTCGCTATTTTTGCGGCAACCAGTCCGGAGGCTGGACATTGCAGATCCCCGCGAGTGGAGTCGCCAACGACCTGTCAGAGAAAGACCCCGTGCGGAGTTGGATCTA